>JAFAYN010000589.1 GCA_019240375.1 Gemmatimonadota bacterium | reverse complement strand
CACCACCGAGGCGTCGGACGCGGGGGGGAGGTACTGGTTCCGCCCCTCGTAGACGAGCTGGGGACGGTGGATCACCACCCGCCACACGAACAGACCCAGGAGGAGCACGGCCAGCACCCCGAACGCGCGCCACCTGGACCGGGTGCGCTCCTCGTACGGCGAGGGCTGGTTGGCGAAGACGCCGCGCTTCGTGGGAGGCTTCCCCTCCAGCCTGAACGCCTCCCAGATCCGCTCGCCGGGGACGTACTCGCCCAGCGACCAGGTCCGCTCCTCGTCCGTGGTCTCGGAGGAGAGCATGCGCGGGGGAGCGACGTAGTCGGCGGCGACGACCTTGTCGCCGACGCGCACCTCCCACGGGAACTCCCCCATCACGTAGCTGGTCTCGGCCGTGGCCGTCTGGAAGTGCCGGAAGGTCTCGTCGTGCAGCTTCGCCGACGGCTTCCCGCCCTCCCTCCCCTCCTCCGGGAGCGTCTTCAGGGGGACCACGTCGTTCCAGTGGCCGTGGTACTCGGTGAAGTACCGGTACCCCAGCTCGCGGTTGTGGAGGAGGTACTCGCGCCAGCGGTACCAGACGTTTTCCACCCGGATCCCCCGCTCCTGGAGCCCCAGGATCTGGTACTCCTTCCCCTTCCACGTCCCCGTCGTCCCCAGGGGGATCAGCGGCTTCACCTTCTGCTTCCCCTGGAAGGTCTGGAGCACCCGCAGCCCCGGCGACTTCGCGTCGAGCACCGACTCGCACGAGTTGCACACCACGTTGAGCGAGTGCTCCGGGTCGCGGATGGTGACGCCCGCGCCGCAGTTGGGGCAGTTGAGCGCGCGGGTGCCGGCGACGCGCTGCGGCTCTTCCTCGCGCAGGTCGGTCAGCGCCAGCGCGCCGAACTCGACGTACTCGCCCAGGAAGAGGAGCGGCTCCGGCTCACTGTAGTCGAGGGTCCCGAAGCGCCCCTCCGACGACTCCAGGTCCACGAACCGGACCTCGTCCTTGTCCCAGTACTCGAAGGGAAGCTCTCCCTCCACGCCGCGGTAGCGCGCCACGGTCAGCGTGCTCGCCTCGTACTCCGCGCCGTTCCAGGCGAACCGCGTCCCCCGCCGGACCTGCCCCGCGGGGGGGAGCGGCGTGGGCGGCGGGACGAGGAAGGAAACGGCGTACTCGGCCTGCGCGTCGGAAAGCCACCCGCTCGTCCCGTCGCCGAACACCAGGTGCCACTCGTTCCACCCGCCGCGCTCGTACTCGTACGCGATCCGCCCCACCACGGTGAAGGGGCGGTCGCGGTACCGGCCACGGGTGCCGAGCTGTACGGGGGAGGTGGTGGAGGGGGGGAACGACTTCTTCCCCACGGCTTCCAGGTCCAGGTCGTGGCGGACCAGGATGGAGTTGCAGTAGCCGCAGGTGGTCTGGACGGCGCCGGACCAGCGGAACTGGACCGGGGCTCCGCAGCTGGGGCAGTTGGCGACGGGGCCGCTCATGGGGCGGGGACCAGCGCGGCGTAGGGACGCTCCAGCACCCGCACCTCCACCCGCTCCGCGCCGAACAGGTCGCGCAGGCGCCCCTCGTAGTCCCATTCCGCGCGCGGGGTGCAGCAGAACAGGTTGAGGCAGAGCGAGCCGTGCTCGGGGAAGGTGTGGCAGGCCAGGTGCGACTCCGCCAGGAGGCAGAGCCCGGTGATCCCGCCGGGGCCCGGGAACTTGTGCCAGAGCGGCTCGGCGACGGGGTGCAGCGCCAGCTCCGCGATCATCCGCGCGAACAGCGCCTGCCCGCGGAGCGGGTCGGCGAGCGCCGCAGGATCGCACCCGTGCGCCTCGACGATCCATTCGCGGCCGTGCGCGGCCGGTGTTTCGATGCGGTTGTCCAAGGGGCGGGGTCGGTGGAGCGTGCGGGAAAGACTGCCCGGACGTTGAGCCGTACGAGGCCCGGTGGAGCGAAGTTTCGGGTGGGGCCCGGGCGGAAAGTATAGTACGGGCGCGGGAGGGGAACAAGCGCGGAGGCCCGGCGCCCGCCGGGCCTCCGCGCGCCGTCAGCCGGGGGTGAGCAGCGACAGGCGGATCTTGCTCTCGGTGAGCGTCACCACCAGGGTGTCGCCCGGTCCCACCCGCTCCAGCTGCGCCGCATCCAGGAACTCGCACATCTCATCGTCCCCCACCTTGACGTCGGCGCGGTAGCCGCGGGCGTACGCCACCTTCCCGCTCTCCTTCGCGGCGTTGCTGCGCAGGTACACGCCGCGGTCGTTGCACAGCCAGAGTCCAGGGGGCGCCCCGGTGTCGGGGGTCTCCTCCGCCGCTTCCCAGTCGGGGTCGGCGGCGTCCAGGTCGATCCCCGCCGCCAGGCAGCGCTGCGCCCAGGTCAGCTTCCGCTCGCGGGCGGCGTGGGTCTCCTCCACCAGGGCCCGGACCTCGGCCCCCTCGAACTCAAAGCGACGATCCTCCATCTACACCTCCCGGTTCCCGCGCTCCGTTTTGCTCCGCGAGCATCCGCTTCACCTGCGCGGACGCCCCGTGGACCAGATCCGGGATCATGGCGGCTTCGGGGAGGTTGCGCCAGTAGCGCTTCGGCATCTCGGCGCGCATCGCCCGGGTCCTGAGGCGCGCCGGGTTGAAGGTGCTCGCGTAGTAGGTGCGCCAGAGCGCTTCCAGCTCGTCGCCGCGCGGGGCGGCGGAGCGGGGGAGCCCGTCCGTGAGCCGCAGCCGCTCCCCGTCCCAGTGGGCGCAGCGGTCGGGCGTCAGCACCGACCAGCGCATCACCGCGAAGCGCCGGGCGAAGAAGGGGACCGCGCGCTCCAGCACCGGATGCGCCGGCTCGAACCAGGCCACGTAGCGCCGCTCGTCGCCCTCGCCCACGGCGCGGAAGCGGACGAAGGCGTGCAGCTTGTGCACCTCGCGCCCCACCGCCTTCCCCATGCGGAGCACCCGGTGCACGTCGGGATCCGCGGCCACCCGGGGGAGGGCGCGCTCGCCGTGGGTGGCGCGCCACACCAGCCGGTAGAAGAGCGCCCACCGCCCGGGGTCGCGGAAG
>JAFAYN010000540.1 GCA_019240375.1 Gemmatimonadota bacterium | reverse complement strand
GCGGGGGAGATCGCGATGCGGGTGAGCGAGAAGGCGTTCGAGTGGCTGGACGCGCCGATCGCGCGCGTCACCGCGCTGGACGCCCCGGTCCCGTATTCGCCCCCGCTGGAAGACTACTTCCTCCCGCAGACGGAGGACATCGTGAAGGCGGCGCGGTACCTGGCCGCGTACTGAACCCGATTCCACAAACCATCGACCCGCTGATCCTCATGGCCCGTATAGAAGTGCCGATGCCCCAGATGGGGGAGTCGATCGCCGAGGGAACGGTCTCCGTCTGGCGGAAGAAGATCGGGGACCGCGTCGAGCGCGACGAGCCGATCATGGAGATCTCCACCGACAAGGTGGACGCCGAGATCCCCTCGCCCGCCGCCGGCGTCATCGCCGAGATCGTGGTGACCGAGGGGCAGACGGTGGAGGTCGGGACGATCGTGTGCTACATCGAGACCGAGGCGGGCGCGGGCGCCGGTGCGCAGCCCGCCGCGGCTCCGTCCGCTCCCGCCGCCGCCCAGGCGGAGCCGGCCCCGAGCGCGGGTGCCACGCAGGCTCCGTCTGCTCCCGCCGCGGCCCAGGCACCGAGCCAGCCCGCTTCCGCCAACGGCGCCGGCCCGGCCTCGCTGGAGGAGCGGCTCCGCACCCGCTCCACCCCGCTGGTGCGCAAGATCGCCGCGGAGCACGGGGTGGACGTGGCCGCGGTGCAGGGGACCGGCCGCTCGGGCCGGGTGACCAAGGACGACATCCTCCGCCACGTGGAGGAGCAGAAGCACGCCCCGGCCGCGCGGCCCGCGGCCCCGGCGCAGAAGCCCGCCGCGCCCGCGCAGCGCCCGGCGGCGCCCGAGTACGAGGGCGGCTTCCCATGGGGCGAGTTCTACACCTCGGTCGAGCACCCGGCGGTCGCCGCCGGTCCGAACGACCGGGTGGAGCCCATGAGCCGGATGACGCAGATCATCGCGCAGAACATGGTGCTCTCGCGCCGCGTCTCGCCGCACGTGCACTCGTACTTCGAGGTGGACTACACCCGCATCGACCGGGTCCGCGGCAAGAACAAGCGGACCTGGGAGGAGCAGGGGGTCAAGATCACCTACACGCACTTCATCGCGTGGGCGGTGGCCCGGGCGCTCCGCGAGCACCCCAAGCTCAACGCCTCGCTCTCCGCCACCGAGGTGATCTACCGCGCCGAGGTGAACCTGGGGATTGCGGTGGCGCTCGACAACGGGCTGATCGTCCCGGTGGTGAAGAACGCCGACGAGCTGTCGATCGTGGGGCTGGCGAAGCGGGTCAACGACGTCGCCACCCGGGCGCGTAGCAAGAAGCTGTCGCCGGACGAGATCCAGGGCGGGACCTTCACCATCACCAACCCGGGGATCTTCGGGACCACCATCGGCTTCCCGATCATCAACCAGCCGCAGGTGGCGATCCTGGGCGTGGGCGGGGTGGAGATGCGCCCGGCCGTGGTCTCGGACGAGTACGGCAACCACGCCATCGTGCCGCGGAAGCGGGGGTACCTGTCGCTCGGCTACGACCACCGCCTGGTGAACGGCGCGGACGGCGACCAGTTCCTGGCGCGCGTCAAGCAGATCATGGAGACCTTCCCCGAGCAGGCCTGATCCACGGGGAAGGTCGAAGGACGAACACGGGGAGCCCGGCATACCGCCGCCGGGCTCCCCGTGCTACTTTCCGGGGGTGACCCCCGATCCGCGAGGTTGTTATGCAGACTGAAACCATGACGCGCCCGCTGGAGGTCCGCCGCCTGGGGCTGCTTTCCTACGCCGACGGGCTGGCGCTCCAGGCTGAGCTGGTGAAGCAGCGCAGGGCGGGGGAGATCCCCGACACCCTCCTCCTCCTCCAGCACCCACACGTCATCACCCTGGGGAGCGGGGCGCACGAGGAGAACGTCCTGGTCTCGCCCGAGGAGCGCGCCGAGCGGGGGATCGAGCTGTTCGAGACCGGACGTGGCGGGGACGTGACCTACCACGGGCCGGGGCAGCTGGTGGGGTACCCGATCTTCGACCTGAAGCCCGACCGCTGCGACCTGCACCGCTACCTGCGCGACGTGGAGGAGGCGCTGATCGGGGTGCTGGCGGAGTTCGGGCTGGAGGGGGGGCGCAAGGAGGGGCTGACCGGCGTGTGGGTGGGCGACCGCAAGCTGGCGGCGATCGGGGTGCGCGTGTCGTCGGGGTGGATCACCAGCCACGGCTTCGCCCTCAACGTGAGCACCGACTTGTCGTTCTTCGGAACCATCGTCCCGTGCGGGATCCGCGACCACGGCGTGGGGTCGATCTCGGAGGAGCTGGGGCGGCGCGTGGAGATGGAGGAGGTGGAGGCGGCGGCGGTGCGCTCGATGGAGGCGATCTTCGGGATGCAGGCCGGCGCGCACACGGGTTGACGCCACGGTCGGGAGGTTTAGATTCCGGAATGGTTCCACTTTGCTACCATTTCGGAGGCGACGATGGCAAATCTCACGATCAAGAACGTCCCCGACGACCTGTACGACCAGCTGAAGCGGCGCGCGGACGAGAACCGGCGCAGCCTGAACAACGAGGTGATCTACTCGCTGCAGCGGGTGGTCCGCGAGCGCCGTCGCGACGTGCGCGATATCCTGGCCGAGGTCGACGCCCTGCGTAAGTCCGTCTCCGGTCCCCCGCTCACCGACGAGATGCTGGAGCAGGCCATCGATGAAGGGCGTTCGTGATCGTCGTCGACACGAACGTCCTCGCCTACCTGCTGATCGAGGGGGTACACACCGAGGCGGCGCGGGCGGTGCTCGCCAAAGATGCCGAGTGGATCGCCCCGCCGCTCTGGCGCAGCGAGTTCAGGAACCTGCTGATGCTGTACCTGCGGCGCGGGGCGTTCTCCCTCGCGGATACGCTGAACCTGATGGCGGGGGCGGAGCGACGCCTGGAAGGTGGGGAGATCTCGGTGGACTCGTCGCTGGTGCTCAGCCTGGCGCTGGCGTCCGGGTGCACGGCGTACGACAGCGAGTTCGTCGCACTGGCGCAGAGCGTAGGCGTGCCGCTGGTCACGGCCGATCGCAAGGTGATCGCCGCTTTCCCCACCACGGCCGTTTCTCTGGAAAACTTCGTCGCGTAGTCCGCTGACGGAGCACGTAAAAGCAATGGGGGCGCCGCGGATCTGCGGCGCCCCCGTCGTGCTTCCGGCTCAGCCGCGCGGGAGGGCGCGGGCGGCCTTGAACTCGTGCTTGGTCGGGGGCATGGGGAAGAAATCCAGGTAGCGCTCCTTTTCCTGCTCCTCCGCGATCCACTGCTCGAAGCGCGACTCCACCAGCCCGTCGCTCGTGTCCTGCTTGGAGGCGGCCCGGATCGCCAGGTAGTTGGCGTACTCGTTCTGCGGGTGCCCGGCGTGCCCCTTGACCCAGCGCCACTGGATCTGGTGCCGCCGCGCGATGGGGAGGAGCTGCTGCCACAGCTCCAGGTTCTCGATCTCCCCCGTCTTCCGCTTCCACCCGCGCGCCGCCCACCCGTGCACCCACTCCGACATCCCGTCCACCAGGTAGCGGCTGTCGGTGGTGAACACCACGCGCGACGGGTTGCGGAGCGCCTGCAGCGGGATCATCGCGCTGACGATCGCCATCCGGTTGTTGGTGGTATCCGGCTCCGACCTCCAGAAGTCGCGCCGGACCCAGCCCCGGTCCGGGTGGAAGTACTCCACCACGCCCGCGGCCCCTCCCGGACGCGCCCGCCCCTTGAACTGGTTTCCCAGGCACGACTCGTCGGCGTACACGAAGATCAACGGCTCGCTCATCTCGCTCCAGATCGGGGGTGATTCGGGGGATGAATCTACCCCGGACGCCGCGTCGCGCCAGCGGCGGCGCTGGGCGGCGCTTGACAGATCGCCGCGGGGTGGTAGATTGGCGCGGTTCGCATCCGCTGGTGCGGCATGCACTTGACTCGCAGATGCAGGTTCAGGGGGAAGAATTGGCCGAGACCGCCGTTTTGATGCTGGAGGACGGGCGCGTGTTCCACGGGGAGGCGTACGGCGCCTCCGGGACCGCGTTCGGGGAGGTGGTCTTCAACACCTCGATGACCGGGTACCAGGAGGTCCTCACCGACCCGTCGTACACGGGGCAGCTGGTGGCGATGACCTACCCGCTGATCGGCAACTACGGCGTCAACGTGGAGGACGAGGAGTCGACGGGGACGCAGGTGGCCGGGTTCGTCCTGCACGAGGCCCCGCCGGTGTACAGCAACTGGCGCGCGCAGGAGTCGCTGGACGAGTACCTGCGCCGCAGCGGCGTGGTGGCGATCACCGGCGTGGACACCCGGGCGCTTACGCGCCACATCCGCTCGCGCGGCTCCATGCGCGGCGCCGTCGCCCATGGCGAGGTGGACACCGCCGAGCTGCAGCGGCGCATCCTGGAGCAGCCCGCGATGACCGGGCTGGACCTGGCGTGCGGAGTGTCCACCGCGGACCGGTACGTGGTCCCCGCGGTCGGCGACACCCGCTTCCGCGTCCTGGCCTACGACTTCGGCGTCAAGTCGCACTCGCTCAAGCTCCTGTCCGAGCGCGGGTGCGAGGTGACCGTGCT
>JAFAYN010000475.1 GCA_019240375.1 Gemmatimonadota bacterium | reverse complement strand
CCCGGCCGGCCGCTCCCGCCGCGCCGGCGCTCACCACCTTTCCGCAGCCGCTGGTCGGGACGGTGACCCGGGCGCGCGACACGCTGGTCACCGGCGAGCGGGTGGCCTTCGGGCGGCGGGGACTGACCGGGACGTACGTGTGGATGCTCCCGCGGGGGGCGCAGGTTACGGTGACCGGGCAGCGCGCGGGGCAGTACCAGCTCCGCATGGGCGCCGAGCCGGTGGCGTTCACCCCGGATTCGCTGGTGACGCTGGGCGGGCCGGCGCCCGCCACGCCGCCCGCGCTGGGGCCGATCTCGGTGCGCCCCGCGGCGGGGTGGGTGGACGTGGTGGTCCCGGCGGACAGCGCCGCCTTCCTGGTGGAGGAGAGCGGGAACGGGGTGAGCCTGACCGTGTACGGCCGCGCGCCGGGAGCGGGGACGCCAAAGATAGCCGCGGGGATGATCACCGGCGCGGTGTGGAGTGCCCCCGCGCCCGACGCCGCCCGGCTGGACCTCGCGCTGGCGCAGCGCCCCTGGGGGTTCCAGGTCTTCTACGAGGGGGCGGGAGACCTGGTGCTGCGCCTGCGCCGCCCGCCGGCCATCGACCCGCGCGACCCGCTGCGGGGGCGCCGCATCGTGATCGACCCGGGACACCCGCCCGTGGGCGCCGTCGGCCCCACCGGGCTGACCGAGGCCGACGCCAACCTGGCGGTGGCGACGCGGGTGGCCGAGCGGCTGCGCGAGCGCGGCGCCCAGGTGGTGATGACCCGCACCGGGCGCGAGGCGCCCAGCGGGAGCTCCAGCCAGACGGTGGACCTGGCCTTCCGCGTGGCCGAAGCGCTCCAGGCCGACGGCGAGCTGTTCGTGGCGCTGCACAACAACGCCTTCCCGGAAGGGATCAACCCCTTCACCAGCTACGGGACCGAGGCGTACTACTTCCACGGGCAGTCGCAGGAGCTGGCGCAGGCGCTCAACGCCGAGATCGCCGCGGTCACGCGGATCCCCAACCTGGGGGCCAAGATGTCGGACTTCGCGGTGATCCGGCAGACCTGGATGCCGGCGGTGCTCACCGAGTCGCTGTTCATGATGTTCCCGCAGCAGGAGGCCGCCCTCCGCGACCCCGGCTTCATCGACCGGCTGGCGCAGGCGCACGTGCGCGGGATCGAGAGCTTCCTCCGCAGCCGGGCCGGGGGACGCTGAGCCGCCCCGCCGGCATCTCCACCCCACCCCGCGAGCCATGACTCGACACCTCGGGCGCTTCCTGCGAAGCGCCCTCCTTCTGTCCGCCGCCCTGCTGGCGGCGCCCCGGGCGCACGCCCAGCTCCCGGCGGATGCGCGCTGGCGCACCCTCGAGACCCCGCACTTCCGGGTGCACTTCACCGAGGGGCTGGAGCCGCTGGCGCGCCGGGCGGCGGACCGGGCGGAGCGGGCGCACGCGCAGCTCTCGGCGGCGCTGGTCCGCCCGCCGAAGGGGAAGGTGGAGCTGGTGCTCACCGACAACGTGGACTACTCCAACGGGTACGCTACCCCGCTCCCCACCAACCGGGTGGTGATCTACGCGCACCCGCCGTCGGACGAGCCCTCGCTCAGCTTCAACGACGACTGGCTCCAGCTGGTCATCACCCACGAGCTGACCCACATCTTCCACCTGGACTACGCGGGCGGGGTGTGGGACGACCTGCGCTCGGTGCTGGGGCGCTCCCCCGTCACCTTCCCGGAAACCACCTCGCCGCCCTGGCTGACGGAGGGGCTGGCGACGTACGTCGAGTCGCGCCTCACGCGCGGGGGCCGGGTGCGCGGGACGATCCACGAGATGGAGCTGCGCACCGCGGTCCTGGAAGACGCCTTCTTTTCCATCGACCGGGCCAGCGGCGACCCGGTGCTCTGGCCCGAGGGGTCGGCGCGCTACGTGTACGGCTCGCTCTTCGTGAACCACCTGGCCGAGCGGTACGGGCCGGAGAAGGTGAGCGAGTTCGTCCGCATCGTGGGCGGGTCGCTGGTCCCTTACCTGTTCGACGAGGCGGCGCGGCGCGCCTTCGGGATCTCCTTCACCCGGGCGTGGGGGGAGTGGGAGGACTCGCTGCGGGCGCGCTACCGCCCCCTGGCCGACTCGCTGCGCGCCGCCGGCTTCCCGGAGCCGGAAGAGCTGACCCGCCGCGGGCGCTACGCCCTGTTCCCGCGCTTCGCTCCGGATGGCGCCGCGCTCGCCTACTCGGCCTCCACCGGGCGGGAGGAGACCGCCACCCGGCTGCTGACCCCCGGCGGCGCGGCGAGGGACCTGTTCCCCCGCACCTCGACCGGCCCCGCGGCCTGGCTCCGCGACGGGCGCTCGCTGGTGTACGCGCAGCTCGACTACCGCGACCCGTACCGCATCTTCTCCGACCTGTACCGCGCCGACCTCGGCGGGCGCCGCGCGCGGCTGACCCGGGGGGCGCGGATCGCCGAGCCCGACCCCTCGCCCGACGGACGCTCGGTGGTGGCGGTGCAGGACGTGGGGGGGACCAACGTGCTGGTGCGGGTGGACCTCGCCACCGGGGCGGTCCGCCGCCTGACCCAGCCCTCGTACGACGAGCAGTGGTCGCTCCCGCGCTGGGCGCCCACCGGCGACCGGATCGCCGTGGCGCGCTGGCGGGCGGGGGGGTACTTCGACGTGGTGGTGCTCGACCCGGAGGGGAGGGTGCTGCGCGAATTGACCCACGACCGCGCCGTGGACAACGAGCCCGCCTGGTCGCCGGACGGGCGCTACGTGGTCTTCTCGTCCGACCGGACCGGGATCACCGACCTGTACGCCTACGACCTGCAG
>JAFAYN010000275.1 GCA_019240375.1 Gemmatimonadota bacterium | reverse complement strand
ACTGCTTGGCCATCGCCGCGAAGTTCTCGCCGGCGGCCGCGCGGGCGCGGAGCGACTCGGCCACCTTGCGGATGCTGTCCCGCTGCGCCGGCGTCGCCTCGGTGGGGACGCGGAGGAGGATGTGGCGCGCGTGCACCTCGGTCCCCGGCCCCTGCTGCGCCCACTGCTGCTGGATCTGCTGCTCGGTCAGCACCGTGTCCGGGTGGACCACCTGGTCGCGGAGCTTGAGCATGATCATCTGCTCGCGCTGCGGGGCGATCAGCTTGTCCATGTCGATCGCGGAGAGGCTGGTGTCCTCCGCGGCGGCGGTGGCGAGCAGGGTGTAGTCCACCCACATGTCGGCCAGCGCCTGCACCACCTGCGGATCGGCCGGGATCTGCGGGTTCGCGGACAGGAGGCGGGAGGCCTCGTCCACCTTGAGCTCCTTGCCGGAGGCTCGTGCGACCACGTCGGTGTGCGCGGTCATGGCTTTGCTGAAGCTTCCGCACCCCGTGAGGATCATCGGGGTGGCGGCGGTCAGCATCGCCCAACGGGACAGCTTCATGCGTGTCTCCAGCAGTAGAGTGATAGGGTGAGAACAGCGGGCCGGTCTTCTACGCCAGCAGCGCCGGGTCCTGCCCCAGCTCCCGGAGCGCGTCCACCAGGGTGAACAGGATCGGTTCGGTGCCGCGGCGGTGCAGCGTCAGTGAGAGCGGGATCGGGCGGCGCACCTCCACCTCGAACTGGCGCGCCGCCAGGACGCGCTGCAGCGGCGCCATGCGGGGAATGGTGCCGGTGCGGAAGTTGAGCCGCACGTCCCAGGGGCGCACCAGGATCCGCTCGATCCCCAGCGCGCTCCCCAGCAGCCGCAGCGAGGTGGTGGCGAGGAGCGCTTCCACCTCGGGCGGGATGGGGCCGTAGCGGTCGCGCAGCTCGCGGCGGAGCGACTCCACCTGCGCGGGGCTCTCCTCCCGGGCCAGGCGCCGGTAGAAGTTGAGCTTCTGCGCCTCGTCGGGGACGTACTCGTCGGGGATCAGCGCCACCCCGTCCACCGACACGTCGGTCGGCTGGCGCGAGGCCGCCGCGCCGTTCCCCTTCATCTGCCGGACGGTCTCCTCCAGCAGGCGCATGTAGGTGTCGAAGCCCACCGCGTGCACGAAGCCGGACTGCTGCGACCCCAGGATGTTGCCGGCGCCGCGCAGCTCCAGGTCCTTGAGGGCGATCCGATACCCGCTCCCCAACTCGGTGTAGTGCTCCAGCACCCGGAGCCGCTTTTCCGCGTCCTCCGACACCTCGTCGGGGACCAGGAGGTAGCAGTACGCCCGGTGGTGCGAGCGCCCCACCCGTCCGCGGATCTGGTACAGCTGTGATAACCCGAAGTGGTCCGCCCGGTTCACGATCAGGGTGTTTGCCCGGGGGACGTCCAGCCCCGACTCGATGATGGCGGTGGCGACCAGGACGTGCAGCGACCCGTCGATGAAGCGGGTCATCACGTCCTCCAGCTCCTTTTCCTTCATCTGCCCGTGCGCCACCCCGATGGCGGCGTCGGGGACCAGCTCCTGCACCCGTCGGGCGACGATGGAGATGGTCTCCACCCGGTTGTGGACGAAGAACACCTGCCCCCCGCGGTCCAGCTCCCGGCGGATCGCGTCCTCCAGCACCGCGTCCGCCCAGGGGAGGACGTGGGTGATGATCGGCTGGCGGTCGCGCGGCGGGGTCTGGATCAGCGTCATGTCGCGCAGCCCCAGCAGCGAGAAGTGCAGGGTGCGCGGGATCGGGGTGGCGGTCAGCGTCAGCACGTCCACCGTGCGCCGGAGCTGCTTGAGCCGCTCCTTGTGCTTGACCCCGAAGCGCTGCTCCTCGTCCACCACGATCAGCCCCAGGTTGTGGAAGACCACGTCCTGCGACAGGAGCCGGTGCGTCCCCACCACGATGTCCACCTCGCCGCGGGCCAGCCGCTCCAGCACCTCGGCCTGCTCCTTCGCGGTGCGGAAGCGGGAGAGCGCCTCGATCCGGACCGGGAAGTCGGCCAGTCGCTCGGCGAAGGTGTGCAGGTGCTGCTCGGCTAGGATGGTGGTGGGGACGAGCACCGCCACCTGCTTCCCGTCCTGCACCGCCTTGAAGGCGCCGCGGATCGCCACCTCGGTCTTCCCGTAGCCGACGTCGCCGCAGATCAGGCGGTCCATCGGGCGGGGCGACTCCATGTCGCGCTTGACGTCCTCGGTGGCCTGCCGCTGGTCGGGGGTGTCCTCGAACAGGAAGGCCGACTCCATCTCGCGCTGCCAGCGCGTGTCGGCGGAGTAGGCGTACCCCTGCTCGGCCTCGCGGGCCGCGTACAGTTCCAGGAGCTCGGCCGTCATCTCCTGGATCGCCTTGCGGGTGCGCTGGGTGGTCCGGGTCCACTCGCGCCCGCCGATCTTGTGCACCTTGGGGGGCGGCGCGCTGTCGTCGTCCGAGACCCACCGCTCGATCAGGTCCACCCGGTGCACCGGGACGCGCAGCACCTCGCCGCCGGCGTACTCGACCACCAGCGTCTCGAACTCCTCCTCGCCGACGCGCACCCGCTCCATCCGCCGGAACTGCCCGACCCCGTGGTCCAGGTGCACCACGTAGTCGCCCGGCTTCAGCGCCGCGATGCTTTCCAGCGCGGCACCGCCCCGGAAACGCCGCCGCCACCGGATGCGGCGGGTGCGGCGGAAGATCTCGTGGTCGGTGAGGACCCGGAGCGGGGGATCGGCGTCGGCCAGGATGAAGCCGCCGGAGACCGAGCCGAGCGCCAGCGTCACGTCCGAGCGGACGCGCAGCTCGTCCAGCAATTCCTGCAGCCGCTCGAGCTGCCCCTGGTTGTCGCACAGGATCAGCGTTCGCTCGCCGCGGGCCGCCCCGGCGCGGAGCACCTCTCCCAGCCGCCCCATGTTCCGGTCGATCGACTCGGGGGGCGGGGCACGGAAGGCGAAGACCGAGGCGGGCGAGGAGGCCGGCCCCTCGCCGACGAAGAGCTGCGGGAAGCGGGCGAGCCGCGCCGCCGCCTCGGGCGCCGGGAGGAAAAGGGCCTCCGGCGCCTCGGGCCGCGCCCCGCGCTGCGCTTCCGCTTCGTGCACCCGCAGCACCTCGGCCCAGGTGCGCTCCATCTCCGTCTGCGAGGCGGTCCCGGCCGAGTGCACCAGGATGGAGTGCGGCGGCAGGTACTCCAGGAGCGAGCGCCGCCCTGCGTCCGGCCGCGTGGAAGCGGCGGAGGGGCGCCCGTCGCCGCGCCCCGGGCGCAGGTCGACCGGGAGGAGCTGGACGCTGTCGGTGGGGCGGACGGAAAGCTGCGTCAGCAGGTCGAAGTGGCGGATCGACTCGATCCGGTCGCCCCAGAACTCGATGCGCGCCGGCTCCGGCGTCCCGAACCCGAACACGTCCACGATCCCGCCGCGCAGCGCGAACTGCCCCACCTCCTCCACCGTGGAGACCCGCTCGAACCCCATCTCGGTCAGCCGGTCGCTGATCTCCGACAGGCGGATCTCGTCGCCGACCTTCAGCTCCAGGCGCAGGTCCGCGAGCCCGTCCACCGCGGGGGAAAGCTCCTGCACGGCGCGCGCGGTGGTGACCAGGAGCGCCGCCCGCCCGCCGAGGAGCGCTTCCAGCGCCTCCACCCGCGTCCCGCCGATCTCCACGTGCGGCTCCCCCTCCTCGTAGGGGAGGGACTCGCGCTGCGGGTACAGGTAGACCGCGCCCTCGCCGAGGAGCGCTTCCAGGTCGGTGGTGACCTGCTCGGCGGCGTCGGGCGTGGGGGCCACCACCACCCAGATCCGCTCCGGGCGCGTCCGGTGCAGCGCGCCGAGGAGGATGGAGGGTGCCGAGCCGGCGAGCCCCGAGGCGATCGCCGTCTCTCCCGCCTGCGGGAGCCTGCCGGCGAGCTCGCGGAACGCCGGGGCGCTCCGGAACGCTTCGATCAGGAGGGGGTGCGGCACGACGCTGGCGTGAAGGGACCGGTGCAGGGCATTCGGCCGGACCGGCGCCGCTGTTGCTCTCCGGGCGCCGAGCCGATACCATCCGTGGAGGGCCGGATCCAAGGACCGGCACGGAAAGACCGGCCGCCGTCCACGGATGCGGGGCGGGCGTGGTCGATCTGGCGCGGTTCGGGTCGGGTACGCACGGTCTGCTGGATGGAAACCCCGTCGGTCGGGCGATCTGTGCGCGCTGGGGCGCAAACGACGCAAGGTAAGCTGTCCCCGCACGCCGCGTCAACGGTCCGGGCGTGTCCCCGCCACGGACACCCGCTGTCCCCGCGAATGGACGAGCGCCCCGGGCGCCGCGTCGGGCCCGCTCCCGCAAGTCGCTGCATCGTCGTTACTTCGCTTTCATCCGCCACGCGGAATGCCAATTGCCCCTGGGGACGGCGTCGTCCCCAACCGGAGCTGCACCATGCGAAACCTGATCGTCGCCCTCGCCCTGCTCGCCATCGCCGGCACGGCCGAGGCGGCTTCCGCGCGCGAGCCCGGCCCCGACACGGCCGCCGCGCGCCTCCTGCCCTCGCAGGACCAGTCCCCCGACTTCCGCGTCCGCCTCGTGGTCCAGAACGAGCGCGACCTGTTCTCCCCCGGGGAGCGGATCCCGCTGGAGTTCCGCACCACCCGGAACGCGTACGTCGCCCTCGTCCACCTTTCCACCGACGGCGAGATCGAGTTCCTCTTCCCCAACTCGCCCTTCGACGACGGGTACGTGCAGGGCGGGCGGAGCTACCGCGCCGGCGGGGCGTACGGCGCCAGCTGGGTGTCGAGCCGGTCGAACGGGATGGGGTACTTCTTCGCGGTCGCCTCGCCGCGCCCGCTCGACTTCCGTGCCTTCCAGGACCGGTACAGCTCGCGCTGGGCCTTCCGCCGCGTCGGGACCCAGGTGCACGGCGACCCGTACTACGCCCTGGACCAGATCGCCCAGCTCCTCGTCCCCGACTGGGAGGACGGCGATTACGCGGTGGACTACTACAGCTACAACGTGGGGCGGCGGTACAACTACCCCCGGTACGCCTGCTACGACGGGTACTCGTCCGGGTACTCCGGGTATTCCGGCCGCTACTACGACAGCTGCGACCGGCTGCGGGTCCTGTTGCAGGACGACCCGTACTATTATGATACCCGCTACTACCGAAGCTCACGGGGGTATCGCCGCAGCTACCTGGCCGATGGTCGACTCGCCGAGTCGCGCTACCGGTACAAGGAGCAGGACGCGGCCGGCCGCGACGCCGTCCCGCCGCTGCGCGCGCGCTCCGGCGGCTCCGGCGGCCAGAGCGGCGACTCGGGCCGCCTGCGCCCGGAGTCCGGCTCCGCCGACGGGCGCCGCAGCGACGACCAGCAGCCGCAGCAGCAGCCCAGGCAGGGGTCGCAGCGCACCCGCCCGGGTCGCAGCGAGGAGCCCGCGTCGCGCAGCGACGACCCGCCGCGTCCCGTGCTGCAGCGGCGCCCGCCGGAGCAGGAGACCACCCGTCCGCGGGTGGTGGCCCCGCCCCAGGAGCCGCGCCGCGAGCAGCCGCGCGAGCAGCCCAGGGAAACGCAGCGGGAGCAGCCCCGCTCCGAGCCGCGAGCGGAGCCGCGCGAGCAGGCGCCCGCGAGAGAATCCCGACCCTCCGCGGGGAGCGCCCCCCGCGTCCGCCCGGAGGGTCAGCCGTAGGCCGACCGGCCTGCACACCCCATCCGGAGGACCCGATGACGCGACGTTCGTCCGTTGCCGTCCCCTTTGTCGCAGCGCTCGCCCTCGGGGCGTGCGCTGCGCCCGTTTCCAACACCCTTTCCTCCACGGCGTCGCCCGTGCCGGGCGCAGGGAGCGGCGCCGCCATGGCGGCAAGCGGCGCCTCCGCGCTGGAAGCCGCCGCCGCGACCATCAAGCCGGCCGACTTCTTCGCGCGGATCTCCTTCCTGGCCTCGGATGCGCTGCGCGGGCGCGACACGCCGAGCCCGGGGCTGGAGTCGGCCGCGGAGTACATGGTCGACCACTACCGGCGCCTGGGGCTGGAGCCCGCCGGCGAGAACGGCACGTACTTCCAGTGGTACCCGTACCCGATGCGCCGCCTGACCGCGGCCGGGGCGCGGCTGGTGGTGGCGGGCGCCAACGGGCAGCGGCAGACGCTGCAGCTCGGGCGCGACTTCTTCACCCGCGGCGGCACCACGGCCGACCTGTCCGGCGGGCTGGTGTTCGTGGGGCAGAGCGGCTTCGGCGAGGCGGGGAGCCTGCGCGACCGGGTCGCCGTGGCGGCGCTCCCCGGCCCCGGCAACCGCGACTGGCGCCTCCTGCGCAACCGGCAGGTGACCGGGGCGCAGCGGGCCGGCGCGACGGCGCTGATCCACGTGCTCGACGCGGTGTGGTCCGCCGACAGCATCGCCAAGTACGCGCAGCAGTCGCAGCAGCCCACCCGCTCGCTGGGCGGCGCAATCGCGTACCCGGAGTTCTACGTCACCCAGGACGCGGCGCGGCGGATGTTCGCGGCCGGCGGCGTGGCCTTCGAGCAGGCGTGGAGCGGCGCGGCGGCGACCGACTTCCGCCCGGTCCCGCTCGCGGGCGTCACGGTGACGGCGGCGTCCCCGCAGGAATCGGTGGACCAGGGGCGTGCCCCCAACGTGGTGGCGGTGCTGCGCGGGAGCGACCCGGTGCTCCGCAACGAGTACGTGGTGCTCTCGGCGCACATGGACCACGTGGGCGTGGGGCGGCCGGACGCGCGCGGCGACTCCATCTACAACGGCGCGGACGACGACGCTTCCGGGACCGCGGCGCTGGCCGAGGTGGCCGAGGCGTTCGCCTCCATGCCCACCCGTCCGCGGCGCTCCATCGTCTTCCTGGACGTGAGCGGCGAGGAGAAGGGGCTGATCGGCTCCGAGTGGTTCTCGGACCACCCGACGCTCCCGCTGGCGCAGATCGTCGCCGACGTGAACGTGGACATGATCGGGCGCAACTCGCCGGACAGCATCGTGGTGATCGGCAAGAACTACTCGTCGCTGGGCGGGGTGGTGAACGCCATGCGGACCCGGCACCCGGAGATCGGGCTCATCGCGGCGGACGACATCTGGCCGCAGGAGCGGTTCTTCTTCCGGTCCGACCACTTCAACTTCGCCCGCAAGGAGGTTCCGGCGATCTTCTTCTTCAGCGGCGTGCACGAGGACTATCACCGGCCGTCCGACGAGGTGAGCAAGATCGACACTCAGAAGGCGACGCGGGTGGCGCGGTACATCTTCTACACGGTGAACGAGATCGCCAACGCCGACCAGCGGCCGCAGTGGGATCCGAAGGGGCTGGAGGAGGTCCGGGCTCTGACCCGGTAAGGGGTTTCAAGGTGGTGTGATTGCGAAGAGCCCCGGGGCGTCGTGTCCCGGGGCTTTTTGCGTGTTGTGGCGGGCCGCTCCAGAGCCGGACGAAACTACCGTCCGTCTCTTCCGCGGGGCCGGTGAGCCTGCCAAACAGCCGGCAGTCTCCCCGACCGCTACGGGAGCCCCGGAAACGGCCCCGAGTCTCCCTCGCAACAGAATGTGGGAACGGCAGGGAACTGCGGAACGGCGTGGTTGGGGGAGGCCGCCGCGCAGGGGGAGGGGGTGCTCGTAGGAAAGAGTTGCGGGTGGCGGTGGTGGTGGAAGGGGATGAACTCTTTCCGGAGAGCATCCCCTCCCCCGGAGCCCCGCGCACCAAAGCTCACGAAACAAAAACCCTCCCCCAGCTCTGAGGGAGGGTGGCGAGCCTGAAGCGAGCCGGGTGGGGGCGTGCGGAAGGTGCCCGAACTCTGGTGTTCCGTTGGCACCGTAGCCCCCTCCCCCGGCCCCTTCCCCACGGGTGGGGAGGGGAGCACTACAACAGCAGTTCTCGCTTGTAGTTGAGCCCCTCCCCTGCTTGCGGGGATCGAGGGGGCCAGCTGTGGGAGGGGGCCCTTCTACAGCCGCCGCGCGCGCACGCTCAGGCCGAAGCTGGCCATCCAGCCGTTGCGCGAGGCGTCGTCGACCTTGCCGTTGGTGAACTTCGCCAGGCCCAGGTCCACGGGGCCGAGGGTCAGGCCGCCGCCCACGATGTTCGCGTCGTCCAGGTCGCTGGAAAGCCCTACGCGGGCGGTCAGGAAGCCCAGGCGCTGCTGTACGCCCAGGCCGAGGAGCCGGTCCCAGCTCCCGGACAGGCGACCTTCGGTCAGGTTGTCCTGGTACTGGCCGGACACGGTGGTCAGGCCGCCGGGGAGGGCGAAGGCGGCGCCCAGGCGCAGCGTGGTGGGGAAGTCGGTGTCGTCGGTCAGCCCCTGCGCCACCTCGGCGAAGCGGCCGGTGGGGGTGGTCCCCAGGTCCTGCTCGCTCTCGTCGTAGCGGTCGAGGACGCTCTGGAAGTCCTGCGCCTGGAAGTCGGCGTTGGTCAGGACGATGCGGCGGCCGGTGCGGTCGTCGCTCCAGGTCATCGACGAGGCCACGTTGGCGACGGCCGCGCTCAGCGTCAGCCCCGGGACCGGCTCCATCGCGGCGCCCACGTCCAGCCCGAAGCCGTGCCCGCCGTCGGCGCCCACCCCCACGTACTCCACCTGCACGTCGGTGCCGAGCGGGAAGTAGGTGGGCGCGAAGGCTCGCGTCTGCACCAGGCCCCGGCCCAGGTAGTAGTGGCCGGTCGCGCCCACGCTCACCGGGCCCACGCTCCGGCCGTACGCCGCCGCGAAGTCCCAGAAGGTGGCGCGGCTCCCGCGGGTGTTCTGGACGGTGTAGTCGCGGCGGCCGGTGGTGTAGCCGTTGAAGAACAGGTCCACCACGTCCCGGTCCACCGAGTGCGACCCCAGGAAGCCGTAGGCCACGCCGAGCGCGAAGTTGCGGTTCTGCAGCGTCACCAGCGGGGCGCGCACGTCCACGTCCAGCGAACTCCCGCTCGCCGGGATCTGGTTCAGGATCTCCTGCTTCCGCGAATCCTCGATGTCGTCGTAGTTGAGGATGTCCGGAAGGTCGCCCAGGTGCGGGCCGAGCACCGTGGCCCCGGCGGTCACCTGCGGGAAGCCGAGCGACCAG
>JAFAYN010000250.1 GCA_019240375.1 Gemmatimonadota bacterium | reverse complement strand
GAGATGCTCCGGGAGCGGCTGCGGGTGATCCTCCCAGACTACATGGTCCCCGCAGCCTTCATGGCGCTGGACGCGCTCCCGCTCACCCCCAGCGGCAAGCTGGACCGCGCCGCCCTCCCCGCGCCCGAGGTGCAGGGGAGCGTCCGGGTGGAGCCGCGCACCCCGGTCGAGCGGACGCTGGCGAGGATCTGGGAGGAGGTGCTGCGCGTGGAGCGGGTGGGGGCGCACGACGGCTTCTTCCAGCTCGGCGGCGACTCGATCCTGTCCATCCAGGTGGCCTCCCGCGCGCGGGAGGCGGGGCTGCACCTGGCGCCGCGGCAGCTCTTCGAGCACCCCACGCTGGCCGAGCTGGCGCGGGCGTGCGGCGGCGGGACCGAGGTGGAGCCGGAGCCGCGCCGCTTCGACCCGGCCCTGCTGGAGCGCGTGCTGGACCGGGTGCCGGTGGGGGAAGTGGAGGACGCGTACCCGCTCACCCCGATGCAGGAGGGGATGCTCTTCCACTCGCTGATGTCCCCGGCGGCGGGGGCGTACGTGGTGCAGTTCGGCTTCGACCTGGTCGGCGAGCTGGACGTGGACGCCCTGGTCCGGGCGTGGCAGGGGGTGGTGGACCGCTACGCCGCGCTGCGCACCTCCTTCGCCTGGGAGGGGATGGAGAGCCCGGTGCAGGTGGTGCACCGGACCGCCCCCGTCCCCGTGTACCGGGAAGACTGGCGCGGCATGCCGGAGGCGGAGCGGGAGGCCCACCTCAGGGCGTACCTGCGGGACGACCGGGTGCGCGGCTTCGACCCGGCCCACGCGCCGCTGATGCGGGTGCTCCTCTTCCGCACCGGGGACGACGTGCACCGGATGGTGTGGACGCACCACCACCTGGTCATGGACGGGTGGAGCCTCCCCCTGGCGCTCCGCGACGTGGCCGCCCTGTACGACGCCTTCGCCGCGGGCCAGGAGGCGCACCTCCCCCCGGCGCGCCCCTACCGGGAGTACGTCGCCTGGCTGGGACGGCAGGACGTCGCGGAGGCGGAGCGGTTCTGGAGGCGGGAGCTGGCCGGCTTCGCGGCGCCGACCCCGCTGGGCGTGGACCTCCCGGCCGCGGCGAGGACGGCGGACGCCGGGCACCTGGAGCGGGTGGTGCGCCTCCCCGCCGCCGAGACCCGTGCGCTGCAGGCGGCGGGGCGGCGGCACGGGCTCACGCTGAACACGCTGGTGCAGGGGGCGTGGACGCTGCTCCTGTCGCGCTACTCGGGCGAGGACGAGGTGGTCTTCGGGGCCGTGGTCTCCGGACGCCCCCACGAGCTGGAAGGGGTGGAGGAGATGGTCGGGCTCTTCATCAACACCCTTCCCGTCCGCGTCCCGGTCCCCGGCCGGGCGCGGCTCCCGGAGTGGCTGGGCGCGCTGCAGCGGCGGAACGTGGCGGTGCGCGAGCACGGGTACGTCCCACTGGTGCAGGTGCAGCGCTGGAGCGAGGTCCCCGCGGGGGAGCCGCTCTTCGAGACCGCCGTCGTCTTCGAGAACTACCCCGTCCCCGCCGCCATGGGGGCCACCGAGCGGCGCGTGGAGGTACGCCTCGCCGACGCCGAGCAGCAGACCAGCTACCCGCTGCTGCTGGGGGTGGACATCGGCGCCGAGATGACGCTGCAGCTCGAGTACGACCCGGGGCGCTTCGCCGCCGGGGCGGTGGAGCGCGTCGGTCGGCACCTGCGCGCGCTCCTGTCCGGGATCGCCGCCGGTCCGGAGCGGGCGCTGGACGAGCTGTCGCTGCTGGACGAGGCCGAGCGGCGCCAGGTGCTGTCGGAGTGGAACGACACCGGGCGGGCGTACCCCGGCGCGGCGCTGGCCCACGAGATGGTGTCGGCCCGGGCGGCGGAGCACCCCGACGCGGTGGCGGTGGCGTTCGGCGAGGGGGGGCTCCGCTTCGCCGAGCTGGAAGAGCGGGCCAACCGGCTGGCCCGCTACCTCCGCGGGCGGGGCGTCGGCCCGGAGAGCCGGGTGGGCGTCTGCCTGGAGCGCGGCCCGGAGATGCTGGTCGCGGTGCTCGGCGTCCTCCGCGCGGGGGGCGCGTACGTCCCCCTCGACCCCGCCTACCCGCCCGAGCGGCTGGCGCACATGGTGGCGGACGTCCGCGCGGCGGTGCTGGTGACGCGCGAGCGGCTGCTGGGGGCGCTCCCTGCCTCCGGGGCGGAGACCGTGTGCCTGGACCGCGACTGGCCCGAGGTCGAGCGGGAGAGCGCCGACCCGGTTCCTTCCGTGGTGGGGCCGGACTCCCTCGCGTACGTGATCTACACCTCCGGGTCCACCGGCCGCCCCAAGGGGGTGATGGTGGAGCACGGGAACCTGCGCAACATCGTCCTCGCTTCCGGCGAGGACGCCGGGGTCGGGCCGGGGGACGAGGTCCTGAACCTGACCAGCTTCTCCTTCGACGTCTGGATCCTGGAAACCCTCCTCCCCCTGGCGTTCGGCGCCGCCACGCGCGTGGTCTCCCACGAGCAGGTGCTGGACGTGGGCCGGATGGCGGACGTGCTCCCCCGCGCCACCGTGATCCAGGCGGTGCCGGCGCTGATGGGCCGGATCGCCGAGTGGGCGCGCACTTCCGGGGGCGGGACGCTCCCCCGGCTGAGGCGCGCGTTCGTGGGCGGCGACCGGGTGGCCCCGGAGCTGGTGGACGAGATGCGGGCCGCCTTCCCCGGCGCGGAGCTGCGGGTCGCCTATGGTCCCACCGAGACCACCGTCGACTGCGCCTCGCACCTCCTCCTCCCCGGCGACCGGGGCGAGGGGTACCCGCTGGGACGGCCGCTGGGGAACGTGCGCCTGTACGTCTGCGACGCCATGGGCGAGCCGGTCCCGGTGGGGGTCCCCGGCGAGCTGTGCGTCGGCGGGGCGGGGGTGGCGCGCGGGTACTTTGGCCGGCCGGAGCTGACCGCGGAGCGCTTCGTCCCCGACCCGTTCGGGGGGGAGCCCGGCGCGCGCCTCTACCGCACCGGCGACCGGGTGCGCCGCCGCCAAGACGGGGTCCCGGAGTTCCTGGGGCGCGTCGACCGGCAGGTCAAGGTGCGTGGCTTCCGGGTGGAGCCCGGCGAGATCGAGGCGGCGCTCCGCGAGCACCCGGGGATCCGCGACGTGGTGGTCGCGGCTCGTGCGGAGGGTCACGGCGAGCCGCGGCTGGTCGCCTACCTCGTTCCCGCCGCGGGAGGAGCCCCGGACGAGGGGGAGCTGCGGGCCCGGCTGCGCGGCCGTCTCCCCGAGCACATGGTCCCCTCCGCCTTCGTGACGCTGGACGCCCTCCCCCTCGCCCCCACGGGGAAGGTGGACCACCGCGCCCTCCCCGCCCCCGACGCCGCGGGCCCGGCGCGGGAGTACGCCGCGCCGATCACCGCCACGGAGCGGGCGGTGGCGGAGATCTGGGAGGAGGTGCTGGGCGTCGAGCGGGTGGGGGTCAACGACAACTTCTTCGACCTGGGCGGGCACTCGCTCCTGATGGTGCGGATCCACTCCCGTCTGCGGGAGCGCTTCGGCGACCGGGTCCCGCTGATCGAGCTGTTCGAGCACCGCACCCTGGGCGCGCTGGCCGCCCGCCTCGACCGGCGGGAGGAGGCGGACGCCCCGGTCGCCGGGAGCCAGGACCGCGCCGACGCGCGCCGGTCGCGCACCCTCCAGCAACGAGCCGCAAGGGCCGGGCGCGCGCCCGGCCCGAACGTACGAGGAAAACGAGATGAGTGACGTGACGAGCACGGAAGCGCCGACGGGGCAGGAGATCGCGGTCATCGGGACGGCGGGCCGCTTCCCCGGTGCCCGGGACGTGGAGGAGTTCTGGCGCAACCTGCGCGAAGGGGTGGACGCGATCTCCTTCTTCACCGAGGAGGAGATGGTCGCCTCGGGGGTCTCTCCCGAGACCTTCCGCGCCCCCGGCTACGTCCCGGCGTTCGGGATGATGCCCGACCCGGAGCTGTTCGACGCCGCCTTCTTCGGCCTTTCCCCGCGCGAGGCGACCATCCTGAACCCGCAGCACCGGGTCTTCCTGGAGTGCGCCTGGGAAGCGCTGGAGCGCGCCGGCTACACCCCGGAAAGCGCCCGGGGGCGCATCGGCGTGTACGCCTCCAGCGGGCAGAACCGGTACCTGTACGCCGCCTTCGCGCAGCCGGAGCTGCGCCGGGCCGTCGGAGACTTCCAGCTCTTTTTGTGGAACGGCGACGTGACCGCCACGCTGACCTCGTTCAAGCTGGGGCTGGAGGGGCCCAGCCTCAACGTGCAGACGGCGTGCTCCTCGTCGCTGGTGGCGGTCCACCTGGGGTGCCAGAGCCTGCTGACCGGCGAGAGCGACATGGTCCTCGCCGGGGGTGTGTCCCTCGCGCTCCTGCAGAAGGAGGGGTACCACTACCAGCCGGGGGGGATCCGCTCCCCGGACGGGCGCTGCCGCACCTTCGACGCGGAGGCGCGCGGCACCGTCGGGGGGACCGGGGTGGGCGTGGTGGTCCTCAAGCGGCTGGAGGACGCGCTGGCCGACGGCGACCACATGCTGGCGGTGATCCGCGGCTCGGCCATCAACAACGACGGCTCCGAGAAGGTGGGCTTCACCACCCCGCGCAAGGACGGGCAGGCGGCGGTGATCGCCGAGGCGCTGGCCGTCGCGGGGGTGGAGCCCGACACCATCGGCTACGTGGAGGCGCACGGCTCCGGGACCGAGGTGGGCGACCCGATCGAGGTGGCCGCGCTCACCCGGGCGTTCGCCGGGACCGAGCGGACGGGCTTCTGCGCGCTGGGCGCGGTCAAGACCGGGGTGGGGCACCTGGACGAGGCGGCGGGGGTGACCGGGCTGATCAAGACGGTGCTTTCGCTGGAGCACGGGGAGATCCCCCCCTCGCTGCACTACGAGAAGCCCAACCCCAGGATCGACTTCGCCTCCTCCCCCTTCTTCGTCAACACCCGGCTGCGCCGCTGGGAGCGCGACGGGGCGCCGCGCCGCGCGGGGGTCAGCTCCTTCGGGATGGGGGGGACCAACGCGCACATGGTGCTGGAGGAGGCGCCGGAGACCGAGCCCTCCGGCCCCTCGCGCCCCTGGCAGCTCCTGGTGGTGTCCGCGCGCACCGGGCCCGCCCTGGAGCGCGCCACCGACCGGCTTGTGGAGCACCTGCGCGCCCACCCGGAGCAGCCGATGGCCGACGTCGCCCACACCCTGCGCGTGGGGCGGCGGAGCTTCGCCCACCGCCGCGTGGTGGTGTGCCGCGACCGTGACGACGCCATCGCCGCGCTGGCGGAGCGCGACCCCCGGCGCCTGCTGGAAGCCGTGCAGGAGCGGGAGGGACGCCCCGTCGTCTTCCTCTTCCCCGGGCTGGGTGACCACTACGCGCAGATGGCGCGCGGGCTGTACGAGGCCGAGCCGGTCTTCCGGCGCGAGGTGGACCGCTGCGCCGAGATCCTGCGCCCGTACCTGGGGAGCGACCTGCGCGACGTCCTTTTCCCCGGCGACCCCGCCCCCGAGCAGGGCGCCGACGCCCACGCCGACCCCGCCGCGGCGGCGACCGACCTGCGCGCGATGCTGGGGCGCGGCGTCGCGTCCGGCGAGGGGGGGGCGCTGGGACGCACCGCGCTGGCTCAGCCGGCGGTGTTCGTGACCGAGTACGCGCTGGCCCGCACCTGGATGGAGTGGGGGGTGGAGCCGGACACCATGATCGGCCACTCGCTCGGCGAGTACGTGGCCGCCACCCTGGCCGGGGTCTTCACCCTGGAGGACTCGCTCGCGCTGGTGGCGGAGCGGGCCCGACTGATCGAGGCGCTCCCCGCCGGGGCGATGCTCGCCGTCCCCCTGTCGGAGGACGAGGTGCTCCCGCTCCTGGCCGACGGGCTCGCCCTGGCGGCCGTCAACGCGCCGGGGCTGTGCACCGTTTCCGGCCCCCCGGAGGCGGTCGCGCGGCTGGAAGCGGAATTGACCGGGCGCGGGGTGGCGTGCCGGCGGCTCGTCGCGAGCCACGCCTTCCACTCCCCGGCGATGGACGCCGTGGCCGGGCGCCTGGTGGAGCGGGTGCGGCGGATGCGCCTGCGGGCGCCGGAGATCCCCTTCCTGTCCAACGTGACCGGGCGCCCGATCACCGCCGAGGAGGCCATGGACCCGGAGTACTGGGCGCTGCACCTGTGCCGCACCGTCCGCTTCGCGGAAGGGATGGCCGAGGTGCTGGCGGACCCCGGCCGCGTCCTGCTGGAGGTGGGTCCCGGGCGGACGCTGGGGACCTTCGCCCTGCACGCGGGCGCGCCGGAATCGCTGGTGCTCGCCTCGTTGCGCCACGCCTACACCCGCCAGTCCGACCAGGCGTTCCTGCTGGAAGCGGCGGGGCGGCTCTGGATGGCGGGGGTGCGGCTGGACTGGAGCGGCTTCGTGGCCGACGAGCGGCGGCTGCGGGTCCCGCTCCCCACCTACCCCTTCGAGCGGCAGCGCTACTGGCTCGACCTGCGCCTCCCCGCGCTGGACACGCAGCTCGCGGGCGACGGGGGGCGGCGCCTCCCCGCGTGGTCCGGGCCGGGGAAGGCGGTCGCACGGCGGCGGTCGCGGCGCGGCGGGAACGTCCCCGCCGCGGCGCCCCGGCAGGCCGCCGCGCTCCACGCGCGCCCCGACGTCGGGGTGCGCTACGTCCCGCCCTCCGGCGAGGTCGAGGCGCGGCTGACGGCGATCTGGCAGGAGCTGCTCGGCTTCGACCGGATCGGCGTCCACGACGACTTCTTCACGCTGGGCGGGCACTCGCTCGCCGCCACGCAGGTGGTCTTCCGGGTCAAGGAGGAGTTCGGCGTATACGTCCCGCTGGAAAGCATCTTCCAGACGCCCACCGTCGCGGGGCTGGCGGCGCAGGTGGAGGCGCTGCGGGCGCAGGACGACGCGACGCGCCTCCCGCCCATCGTCCCCGTCCCGCGCGACGGCCCGGAGCCGCTCCCGCTCTCGTACGCGCAGGAGCGGATGTGGGCGCTCGACCGGGTGGAGTCGGGGAGCCCGGCCTACAACGTCCCCGGCGCGCTGCACGTCCGCGGCCGGCTGGACGTGGAGGTCGCCCGGCGCGGGATGGCCGAGGTGGTGCGGCGGCAGGAGCTGCTGCGGACCATCTACGCCGTGGGCGACGACGGACGCCCCGTGCAGGTGATCCTCCCCGAGCTGGAAGTTCCCCTCCCGGTGGAGGACCTGCGGCACGTCCCCGAGGCGGAGCGCGCGGGGGTCGTCCGGGAAACGCTCCTGGAAGAGGCGCGGACGCCGATCGACCTGACCGTCGGGCCGGTGCTGCGGACGCGGCTCCTCCGCCTGGACGAGGAGGAGTACGTCCTCGCCATCACCATCCACCACGTCGCGGTGGACGCGTGGACCTGGCCGCTCCTGTTCCGGGAGTGGGAGGCGCTGTACGTCGCCCTCGCCACGGGGACGCCCGCGCAGCTCCCGGAGCTGCCGGTGCAGTACGCCGACTACGCCGTCTGGCAGCGCCGGCTCCTGTCCGGCGAGCGGCTGGAGGAGAGCGTCGAGTTCTGGCGCGACGCGTTGCGCGGCGTCCCCACGGTGCTGGAGCTTCCCACCGACCGGCCGCGTCCCCTGGTGCAGAGCTACCGGGGCGGGCTGTACGGGACGGAGCTGGACCCCGGGCTGATGGACGGGGTCCGGCGGCTCGCCCGCGAGGGCGGGGCCACCGCGCACATGGTCTTCCTCGCCGCCTTCCAGCTCCTCCTGGCGCGCTACACCGGGATGGAGGACTTCGTCACCGGGACGCTGGTGACCAGCCGGGCGCGTCCGGAAACGCGGAACCTGTTCGGCTACTTCCTCAACACCCTCCCGGTCCGCGCCCGCCCCGAGGGGGGCCTGACCTTCCGCGAGTTCCTAGACCGGGTCCGCGGCACCCTGGCCGGGGTGTACGCGCACGGCGAGTTCCCGCTGCAGATGCTGCTGGAGCTGGTCCAGCCGGAGCGCGACCCGAGCCGGAACCCGCTCATGCAGGTGCTCCTCGACTACCAGGCGACCATCTCCCACGGCGCGGTCCCCGGCGGGAACCCGGGCTTCACCGCCCGTCCGGCCGACGAGGTGTTCGACCTGGGTGACAACGGGACCTCCAAGTTCGACCTGTCGATGGTGGCGGGCGACCCCGGGGGGGCGGCCACCACGCTGGTGACCGAGTACAACGGCGACCTGTTCGACCGCTCCACCGTTCAGCGGTTCGTGGAGCACTACCTCACCCTGCTGGCGGGCGCGGTGGCGACGCCGGATGCCCGCCTCCCGGAGCTGGCCTTCCTGGCGCCGGGGGAGCGGCGCCAGGTGCTGGAGGAGTGGAACGACACCGTGGTCCCCTTCGCGCGCGCCACGCTGCACGGGCTGGTGGCGGCGCAGGCGGCGCGCACCCCGCACGTCGTGGCGGTGGAGACCGGCGACCACCGGCTCACCTACGGCGAGCTGGTCGGGCACGCCGACCGGCTCGCCCGCGTGCTGCGCGGGCGGGGCATCGGTCCGGAAGACCGGGTGGGCGTGTGCCTGGAGGGCGGACCGGAGCTGGTCGTGGCGGTGCTGGGGGTGATGCGGGCGGGCGGCGCCTACGTCCCGCTCGATCCCGCCTACCCGGAAGACCGGCTCGCGTACATGCTCGCCGACTCCGGCGCCGGGGTGCTCGTCACCCGCTCCGAGCTGCGGGAGCGCCTTCCCGCGCAGGGGGTGGAGGTGCTGTGCGTGGACCGGATGCCGGCGGATGGTCCTCCGCCGGGCGACCCGCTCCCCCCCGCCGCCCCGGAGCAGCTCGCGTACGTGATCTACACCTCCGGCTCCACCGGCCGTCCCAAGGGAGTGATGGTCCCGCACGCCGGCCCCGCCAACCTCCTGGCCGACTACCAGCGCAGGTGGCCGATCGCTCCCGGCGACCGGTGCAGCGTGTGGACGAGCACCAGCTTCGACGGCTCGGTCATGGAGATCTTTTCCGCGCTCGCCGCGGGGGGGACGCTGCTCTTCGTGGACGAGGAGGTGCGCGTGGACGCCGCCGCCCTCGTCCGCTGGCTGGCGGAGCGGCGGATCATGTCCGCGATCGTCCCCGCCTTCGCGCTGAGCGAGCTGGCGGAGCAGGCCGGGGCGAACCCGGAGACGATCGCGCTGCGCCGGCTCCTGGTGGGGGTGGAGCCGATCCCCGACGCGCTGCTGCACGTGCTGGCGGAGCGGATCCCCGGGGTGCGGGTCGTCAACGGGTACGGGCCCACCGAAACCAGCATCTGCGCGACCTGGCACGACGTGGTCCCCGGCGGGGAGTCGGGCGAGGGCCCCGCGCCCATCGGGCAGCCGACGGCGAACACCCGCGCCTACGTGCTGGACGCGCACCTGGACCCGCTCCCCCACGGGATCCCCGGCGAGCTGTACCTCGGCGGGGCGCAGGTGACGCGCGGCTACCTGGGCCGCCCCGAGCTGACCGCCGAGCGCTTCGTCCCCGACCCGTTCTCGCCCACGCCGGGCGCGCGGGCGTACCGGACGGGCGACCGGGTCCGCTGGCGCCCCGACGGCGAGCTGGCCTTCCTGGGGCGGACCGACGCGCAGGTCAAGATCCGCGGCTTCCGCATCGAGCCGGGCGAGGTGGAAGCGGCGCTGCTGCGGCAGGAGGGGATCGCCGCCGCGGCGGTGGTGGCGCGCCCCGACGCCGTGGGGGGGATGTGCCTGGTCGCCTTCGTCGTCCCGTCGGGCGGGGAGGTGGAGGGGCGGGACCTCCGCGAGCGGCTGCGGGCGGTCCTCCCCGAGAACATGGTCCCCTCGGCCTTCGTGGCGCTGGACGCGCTCCCCACCCTTCCCAACGGTAAGCTGGACCGCCGCGCCCTCCCGGAGGTGAAGGTGGGCGGCGAGGCCGAATACGAGGCGCCCCGCGACGAGGTGGAGCAGATGGTGGCCGACCTGTGGGCGGAGGTGCTGGGGGTGGAGCGGGTGGGGATCCACGACGACTTCTTCACCTTCGGCGGGCACTCGCTGCACGCCGTGCGGCTGCTTTCGCGGGTGCGGCAGCTGTTCATGGTGGAGGTCCCGATGCGGGCCCTGTTCCGCTCTCCCAC
Source organism: Gemmatimonadota bacterium (assembly GCA_019240375.1). Lineage (GTDB taxonomy): Bacteria > Gemmatimonadota > Gemmatimonadetes > Longimicrobiales > Longimicrobiaceae > JAFAYN01. The sequence continues at coordinate 2,045 of JAFAYN010000250.1, read as the reverse complement.
GGTCGCCGGGTTCGTGAAGGAGATCGAAGCGATGCTGGGCGCCTCCGACCTGGCCGAGCTGGAGGAGTGGCTGGACGAGGACGAGGCGTCGCCCCCCGGCGCGGAGCTGGACCCGCTCGGGGCGGAGTAGGCCCCGTCCGCCCCGGCGGTTTTACCAGTTCATTACACCCGCGCCTGGCCTCCCGGCCGGGTGCGGGTGTAGCTTTTCGGGGAGCATCCCGCTCTCCCCGCGCCCACCCGCGACCGAGGCGATCGAGCCATGATCTCCGCGCGGCGCCCCTCCCGCATGGCCCCCGGCTCGGCCTTCCTGGTCGTGCTCCTCCTCCTGATGCTCGCCCTTTCGGGGGTGCTGGCGTACCAGGCGCAGGACGCCGCGCGCTCCGAGATCCGCTCCACCCGGCGCGCCCTCCGCGGGTACGCCGCCTTCGCCACCTGGGAACTGCTGCGCGGCACCGAAGCCGCGCTCGCCCGCGACCTGGGGGCCGCCGCCCTCCGCGCCCTCCCTCCGCCCGCGGCCCCGCCGGGCGACCCCGCCGCGGAGCTGGACGGGTTCGCGGCGCGGGTGCGCGCCGGGATGCGGTGGTGCGGGTGCCCCGGCGCGGTGCGCCACGTCTTCCGGGTGGACCAGCGCGGTGCGTCGCGCACGGTCGCCCTGGCCGGCGACGCCCCGGAGCTGCGGGAGTGGCTCGCCGCGCTCGCGCTCCCCGCCGCGTCCGGGACCGGCGTCCCCCCGGTTCGCGTGGCGCGGACCGGGACGGGGGAGCTGCTGGCGGCGTACGCGACCGTGCCGGGAGCGGGGGGGGCGCGCACGTACGGCTTCACGGTGGACGCGCCGGGCGTCGCCGGAGCCGCCTTCCGCGAAACGGTGCGCGGCACGCCGCTCCTCCCCGTCGCGCTGCGCGGCGGAGCCTCCAGCGGACACGCCCTCGCCATCCAGATCGTTGCTGACGACGGACACACCCTGTACCGCTCCCCCGCCGACTCCGCCGTCCGCCCCCCCGAAGACATGTGGCTGGTCGCCAAGACCGGGAACTTCGGCACCGAAACGGCCTCTCCGGCCGAGGTGGTGGACCACCCCGGCGGGCTCCTGTCCGGGGTGACCACCCGGGTGTCGGTGCGGCCGGAGGTGGCCGCGCGCCTGGTGGCGGACGACGACGGCGCCCGCTCCCGCCTCCCCGTCCTCCTCACCGTCTTCGCCCTCACGCTCACCCTGGTTTGCGTCGCCATCGTGCAGCTCCGGCGCCAGCAGGAGCTCTTCCGGCTGCGCGAGGACTTCGTCAGCGGGGTGTCGCACGAGCTGCGCACCCCGCTCGCGCAGATCCGCCTCTTCTCGGAAACGCTGGAGTCCGGTCGGCTCCGCACCGACGACCAGCGGCGCCGCTCCGTCCGCATCATCAACGAGGAGTCGCAGCGGCTCACCTACCTGGTGGAGAACATCCTCCACTTCTCGCGGGCGCAGCGCGGTTCCGGGCGGGTCTTCCCCGAGCCGGTGGAGGCCGGCCCGCTGCTCCGGGAGATCGTGGACTCCTTCGCCCCCCTGGCCCGGACCCGCGGGGTGGAGTTCGCCACCGCGCTGGAGCCCGGCGTGGTGGTCCGGGTGGACCGGGACGCCCTGCGCCAGGTGCTCCTCAACCTGCTGGACAACGCGGCCAAGTACGGCCCCCGCGGGCAGTGCGTGCGGGTGGGGATGGCGATCGAGGGATTCGCGGTCCGCATCCAGGTGGACGACCAGGGGCCGGGCGTCCCCCCCGAGGAGCGCTCGCGGATCTGGGAGCCGTACCGCCGCCTGGAGCGCGACGCCAGCTCGGCTACCGGGGGGAGCGGGATCGGGCTGGCCGTGGTGCGCGACCTGGTGGAACTGCACGGCGGCAGGGTGGTGGTGGAGGACGCCCCCGGCGGCGGGGCCCGCTTCGTCGTGGAGCTCCCCGGCGCGGTCCACGCCGGCCCTCCCGGGGAGGCCGCTCGTCCGTCCACGTCCATCGCGGGAGTGAGAGAGGGATGAGCCGGATCCTGGTGGTGGAGGACAACGCCAACCTGGCCTACGG
>JAFAYN010000376.1 GCA_019240375.1 Gemmatimonadota bacterium | reverse complement strand
CCAGACGCATCCCCTCCCCCGCGAGCGCGAGCGAGATCGCGCGGCCCACGCGGACCGCGCCCCCGGTCACCAGCGCGACCCTGCCTTTCAGCTCCATGCGCGGCTCCCTACTCCCCCGCGTCCTCGCCCTCGTCCTGCTTGAAGATCTTGAGGTTGGTGGAGTGCCCCGGGGCGACACGCGCCTTGGGGTTGATGTGGTGCACGGCGTTGTTGACGGCGATGGCCGCCTCGCCGTAGCCGGTGGCGATCAGCTCCAGCTTCCCCGGGTAGTGGACCACGTCGCCCGCGGCGTACACACCGGGGAGGTTGGTCTCCATCAGCTGGGAAACCTTGATGGAGTTCTTTTCCAGCTCCAGCCCCCAGGTGCCGATTGGACCCAGGTCCGGCTTGAAGCCGAGGAGCGCCACCACCGCCTCCACCTCCAGCGTCCGGTCCTCGCCGGTGTCGTTGTGGAAGATGGTCGCCGCGCTCACGCACCCGGTGTCGCCCTCCAGCGAGCGCACCTCGTACGGGGTGAGGACGTTGACCTTCCCCTGCGCCTCCAGCGCCCGCAGCTCCTGCACGCTGGCCCGGTGCGCCCGGAACTCGCTGCGGCGGTGGATCAGGGTGACCTCGCGCGCGATCCCCTGCAGCCCCAGCGCCCAGTCCACCGCCGAGTCGCCGCCGCCCACCAGGAGCACCCGCCGGCCGCGGAACTCCTCCGGCTGGTGCACGTGGGTGTACACCCCGGAGCGGGCCTGGTACAGCTCCTCCCACCCGGGGCACTCCAGCACCCGCGGGTTCAGGGCCCCCTTCCCCGCGGTGATCACCACCGTGCGGGTGAGGAGGTCGCCGCGGGGGGTGGCAAGGCGGATGTGCCCGTCCTCCAGGGTCAGCCCCTGCACCTCGGCCTCCAGCACCACCTCGGGGCCGAACTGCGTCCCCTGCTCGATCATGTTCTTCGCCAGGTCCTTGGCGAGGATCCGCGGGAGGCCGCCAACGTCGAAGATGTACTTCTCGGGATAGAGGGCCATGAGCTGCCCGCCCAGCTGCGGGAGGGCGTCGACGATCCGGCACGAGACGCCGCGCAGCCCGGCGTAGAAGGCGGCGAAGAGCCCGGTGGGGCCGCCGCCGATGATGGTCACGTCCTTGATGCTCGCGTCGCTCACGCGGGATCTCCTTACAAGAGCGGTCCGTGGACCGGCCGGGACGGGCCGGGTGAGGTCGCATCGATATAGACCGGCAGCAGGTGGCGCGCAAGGCCATGCCGGGCCCCCGGAGGACCCTTGCACACTGCAAGGCATCGTGCAAGTTCGGTCCTGCGAGGCGGTGGGCACACGACCATAATACACCTATAAAATATTGTAAATAAATCGTTTATACCGTGGCACCCTACAGGGCACATGCGTTGCCTTAAGTCGGGCCGGCAGCAGGTCGACACTTGCAGCAGACCCCATCCACGCAACGTCACATCGGGAGCACCACAATGCGCACGCTTCGCAACAGCAAGGGCTTCACCCTGATCGAGCTCATGATCGTCGTGGTCATCATCGGCATCCTGGCCGCGATCGCGATTCCGAAGTTCTCCAACGTCTCCAAGAGCGCCAAGGAGTCTGAAGCCGACGGCATCCTGAAGCAGGCCTACACGCTCCAGGAGCAGTACCGCCAGAAGAACGACAAGTACGCCGCGACCGACGCCGAGCTGCAGACCGTCGGCTGGGACACCAACCAGAACGCCAAGTACTACAACTTCACGGTGAAGTCGGCCACCGACACGACCGCCTTCTGCATCGAGGCCAACCCGAACACCGCCGGCACCAGCGCCGGGCTCGCGTTCAAGGCCATCCAGAAGGACCGCAAGATCGCCAGCGGCACCACCGCCCCCTGCTGATCTGAGGGGTAGTTGACGGGCAGTTCGCTGCTCACTGAACCGGGAGTCGGAGCCAATCCGGCTCCCGGTTCGCTTCTTCCCACCCTCAGGAACCGGCGCGGACCCCTCATGACCTCAGCAGGCGCCCGAACCCGCGGCCGGCAGGGCTTCACTCTCATCGAGTTGATGATCGTAGTCGTGATCATCGGAATCCTGGCCGCGATCGCGATTCCGAAGTTCTCCAACGTCTCCAAGAGCGCCAAGGAG
>JAFAYN010000123.1 GCA_019240375.1 Gemmatimonadota bacterium | reverse complement strand
CCCTGGCCTGCGTTCGCCGACCTGCTGGCCGCCACCACCCTCCTCTTCCTGATCCTGTTCGCGGCACTCGCCGTGCCCGCCATCCAGCGCGCCCACCAGGCCGATGCCCAGGCGTCGAACCTGGCGCGCATCGAGACGGTGCTCGCCGGGGCCGCCGACCACCGCGTGAGCGTGCAGCGCGTAGGAGACTACGTGCTGGTGCGCATCGCCGAGGAGGCCACCTTTCCCAGGAACGAGTACGCGCTCGCCCGCCTGAAGCCCGAGGGGAGGGCGATCCTGCACGACTTCGGGAGCTTCCTTTCCCGGGGGCTGGTGAACGAGATCGACCAGGTGCAGGTGGTCGGCCACACCAGCAGCGAGGGGAGCGAAGAGCGCAACTGGGGGCTCAGCGCGGCGCGCGCCGCGACCGTGGCGCTCTTCCTGATCGACAGCGCCGGCGTCCCCGCCTGCCGCGTGTCGGCGCTGGGGCGCAGCCACTACTACCCGGTGCGTCCCGACCGGGCGCGTGCCGGCGCGGGGGCCGATCCCGCCGACCGCCGCATCGAGCTGGAAATCCGCCCGCAGCTTCCCGGCGACACCGTGCAGCGGCGCCGGCGCGACGCCTGTGTCGAACGCCGCCGATGAGCACCGACGCCCCCCGTTCGGCCGCCGCCCTGCGCGGCCGCATCGACGTGTCCGACGAGGTGCGCCGGCACCTGGTCCGGGTGGAGAGCGACGCCCGCGAGCTCCTGGCGGAGACCGACGCGCGCCTGGCCGGCGGCGACGACCCGGCGCTGGCCGCGTCCACCGCCGACCTCGCGCGTTTCCTGGAAGGCGAGAAGAGCCCGCTGCTGCGCGCCTTCGGGCGGCGGGGCACCGACCTCGACGTGGGGGGGCTGGCCCGCAGGTCGCTCGACCACGCCTGGAACGCGGTCCGGGGGCGCGCCACCCGCGCGATCGAGCGCCACGATGCGGAGGTGGAGGTGGCGCGCGTGCTGCGCCGCCTCCGCCACCGGTTCTCGGAGCGACTGCCCTGGCACCTGGCGCGCGCACTGGACATGGCCGGCGTGGACGAGGGCTCGCTCCGCACCCGTGAATCCGCGTGGCTGCGGGCCTGCCGCGCGCGGCTGGAGGAGATGGAGGAGGAGCTCGCCGAGACCGGGCACCGGCTTCCGGCGCACGTGGACGAGCCGCTGGAAGTGAAGCACTGGCCCGATGCGGTGTCGCCCGCGGAGCTTGCGGCGGCGGTGGAGGGGGCCGACCTGCCCCGCGCGACGGGCGCGTCGCCCGGACGGGTCGAAGCGCTGCGGACGCTTTCGGAGCGGCACCTGGCAGGGCTGCGCGGACGCGCGGGAGCGACCCCCGCGGTCGGCGCGCTCGACGAGATCGCCGCGCGCGAGTCGGCGGCGCTGGTGAACGGGGGGCTCGCGCCCCGCACCGCCGACCTCGACGCGTGGGGCGTCCTCCTCCGCCACGCGTCGCGGAACCGGGCTCCCTCCCCTGCTCCCTCGCCCGCGGCGGAGCCTCACGAGGCCGCTCCCGCATCCACCCTGTACGTGGTCCCGCTCTTCGGTCCCTACGTCCTCATCCGGATGGGCGAGGGATGGCCGGTGCAGGTGCGGGGGCGAGGGGTGCGCTGCGGCGAGCGGGCCGAGTGCGTGGCCGCCGTCCCTCCGGGAGCCGACTCGGTGACCGTGGATCCCGGGACCTGGGCGGAGCCGCTGTTCGACCTCCCCGCCGACCCCGGGGGCTGCTGGCTGGAAACCGGCACCCCGGCCGTCGTCCTCCCCTTCGCCCGCATCTCCGCCGATCGATGGCTGGCGGAAGTGGTGGCGCGGGGCACCCTGCGGGTGGGAGCGCGCCCCGCCTGGGAGCGCCTGCCGCGGCGGTCACGGGCATCGGTCCGCATCCTCCCTCCCGCCGGAGCGGTCGCGTGCGACGCGGTGCTCGCGACCGGAAAGCCCGTCCACACCGAGCGGGCATTCGGCTGGGAGACGCGGGTGGTTCCGCTCCCTCTTCGCGACCTGACGCACGGCTGGCTGCGCACCGCTTCCACAGAGGCCGGAGCGCGCGCGGTGCAGCACGAGAACGTCTTCTTCCGCGCGCTGGAAACCCGGACCACGGGGCGTTCACCGAGATGCCTGGGGCGCCCCGCGGAGGGGTTCGGCTATCTCTACGCGCAGCCGGCAGCCCTCCCCCTTGCCTCCTCCGCCCCGCTGCGTGCATGGCGCGATCAGGACCCCCTCGCGCTGGTCGCCGCGGCCGCGCGGCTGTGGCGCGACCTCTCGGTGATCGGGCTCGGCCTGGGGATGTACCACCCCGCCACCATCGGGTACCGCGTGGCCGGAGGGCCTCCCGGCGCACTGCACGCGGTGGCGCTGGCCGCCCCCCTGGGGACGCCGCTCGGCACCCCCTACCGCGCCGCGCCGGCCGGCGTCCCCCCGCTGGACCGCCTCGGGCGCCTTCCGCCGCATCCGGGCCAGGCCGAGGGAATGCTCGCGAGCCGGGAAATCGAGGCGGCGCTGTTCGCGGTGTACGCGCTGGACCTGCTCGTCGAAGGACCCGTGGAAAGCGTGCCGCGGCAGTGGGACGACCTCGTCGCCTGGCTCTCGGAACCGCAGCGGACGTTCCGTGAGCCGGAGCTGGCGGCCGGACTGGTCACCGGGCTCGCGGAGGGATCTTCGGACGACCTGGTTCTCCGGGTCGCGGAACTCGCCGGGGGTGAGGACGAAGCCAGGTCACCGTGAGTCCGGCGCCTGCGGTCACCGGCTAACGCCTGGGCCGCAGGGACAGATCGGTGGCCCACAGCTCGGCTCCGGCACCATCGTCGGTGGCGCCGCAGTACAGCACGATCGCGACCGTGCGTACCTGCCCGGCGACCACGCCGAGGAGGTTCTCTTCAATCTCGCGGCGGATATCGAGTTCGTAGTCCTTGTAGAGGTGGTCCTTCTCGACGTCGATGTAGTGAACGTCGTTCCCGCCGTTCCCACGCCTCGGCACACCGACCAGGGGGGTATTGGCGAGCGGGTTCTGCACGTAGCTGTATAGGCCCGTGATTCCGAGAACCCGGCCGTCTTTGTCCAGGTACTGCAGCATCACCGTCGCGATCCCGGTCCCGCTGAAACCGATCATCGGCCCCTCGTGCGAGGAGGCGCGAAACGTTCCGCGGAAGACGTAGTCGGGTCCTGAAACGGGGACCTTCTGAGCGAACAGGAGACTCCCCTTTCCTTCGTAGGTGAGATGAAGCGCATACCCGGAACGCGCGTCCGCGAACGACACGATCTCGTTCGTACCCTTGCCCCTGGCCCCATCCACCGTGCGGGTCCATTCCGCGAAGCGATCCTGGAAACCTCCATTCCGAACCGTGTTTCCCGAATCGTCCAGCGGGGGTGGCTGGTAGGCGGTATCACGGACAGGGGAGGGAGCCGCGGATGACGGAGCGGTCTGAGTGGATGGCGAGTCCGCGAAGGAAGGAGCTGCGGGGACGCTGGATTCCCGGCTCCGTTCCGAGGCGGTACGCGTAATGGGGCTGGACTCCGGGCTCCATTTTGAAGCGAGGTACACCGCTCCGGCCACGGCGGCACCAGTGACCGCCAGCGCGACGACCGCTCGCTTCGCCCAACCCGACGTGCGTGGCGGCTTACTCGTAGGCGAAACCAGCACGATCCGCGCGGGGTCGACACCCCGACGCGCCGACAGCTGCGGACAGCCGCGCTCGTCGAAGTGCGACAGCGCGACCGCACTGCGTGCCTGGTCGACCGCGGCATGGATCGATGCGCCGAAACCGATGGCGCGGTAAAACGAGCTGCCGAACGTGATCGCCGCCTCGTCGCTGATCTCTCCACGCATACCGATGGCGCATCCGACCACGTCGGCAATCGCTCGCGCCTGGGCCTCGGAACCGCAGGCGTTGAGCACGACCAATCGGATGTTCCCGGGAAAGGACCGGAACAGCGTCGTGAGCGCCTCGCGGTGCACCCGGTGCGGCTGGCGACCTCCGGAGTTCATCAGGATCAGGCCCTCGCTCCAGCCATGCCCGCTGAAGTGAACGACGTCCGGTCGTACCTCGTTCAGGGCCTGGAGCAGGTCGTCGGGCCGAGCGGCCAGGCGATAGTCGAACTCGAAGGCATCACGATGCTCGGATGCGCGCACCTTCTCCCGGATCTGCCGGATGTCCTCGTCCAGAAGGAGCCTGGAGGCTCGTCCGTCGGGGGGAACGGAAAGCGGATCGGCTGCAAAGAACAGGATTTTGACTTTGCTCATGATCGCAATGGAGGAACACGATTTCCAGCAGCAACAGGAATTCCCCATTGCCGCCAGCCGCTGGAGAGGAAAGGCAGATTACGGCTGGATGATTCGAACAGCGCGTCCCGCGGTGCACTTCGCAAGTTCTCTGATCCGAATGCGCTCGGCAACCCTCCGGTGCCATCTCGTTATGTGCATGGAGTCATTGCTGCATCGGCGAAGTGTGCGAAAGCACAGCGACGTCACCGGCTCACCAGGACCGCACGCGCGACCAGCTCTTCCATCAGCACGGTGGCGAGTCCCGCGACGCGGGGCTCCCGCACCAGGGTGAAGTGGTCTCCCGCGACGGTGGCGCTCCGCACCGCGCCTGTGGTGAGCGCGCCCCACCCCTCCACCTCCCACACGGCGGGAGTGTCGCGCTCCTCCGCCAGGACGATGAGCAGGTCCGAGTCGCACGGCCCTGGCCGGTACGCCGCGGCCGCGGCCACGTTGGCGCGGAAGACGGCCCACAGCCGCTCGAAGCCGGCAAGCTCCACGTCCTCCGGGACGACGCCTGCCGCGCGCGCAGCCTCCCACGCCCGCCGCAGCCGCTCCCCGGGCGGGAGCGCGGCGGCTTCCGCCCACGAAAGGGGGATCCTCTCCGGCGCGAGCCCCAGGTGCAGTGCGAAGCCGGCGAGGAGTCCCGGATCGTCCGGGTCGAACGGGGCCCGGTAGCCCCCGGGAGCGCGGGAATCCACCAGCGCCAGGAGTTCCACCGCCTCCCCCGCGGCTTCCAGCCGGCGGGCCATCTCGAAGGCGACCACCCCGCCCATCGACCACCCGCCCAGCCGGTACGGCCCCCGGGGCTGCGTCGCCCGGAGGTGCGCCAGGTAGTCCGCCGCCATTGCCTCGACGGTGGCGTGCGGCGCCTCGTCGCCCTCCACCCCCCGGGCCTGGAACGCGTAGAAGGGCTGGTCCGTCCCCAGCCGCCGGGCGAGCGCGGCGTACGA
>JAFAYN010000431.1 GCA_019240375.1 Gemmatimonadota bacterium | reverse complement strand
CTCCGCCACCCGATGGCGGCGTCCAGGCTGGAGCAGCTGGCGACGGGGAGCTTCCAGTGCGTGATCGGCGACGACACGGCCGCGGAGCGCGCCGACCGGGTGACGCGCCTCCTCCTGTGCAGCGGCAAGGTGTCCGCCGACCTGGCGGGGAGCCCCCTGCGCGCCGAGGCGGCGAACGTGGCCCTGGCGCGGGTGGAGGAGCTGTACCCCTTCCCGCGGCAGGAGCTGGGGGCGCTGGTCGCCTCCTTCCCCGCCCTGCGGGAGGTGGTGTGGGTGCAGGAGGAGCCGAAGAACATGGGCGCCTGGACGTACATGGAGCCGCGCCTCCGCGACCTGCTCGGCGAGCTCCCGCTCCGCTACGAGGGGCGCCCGGAGCGGGCCTCCCCGGCGGAGGGGAGCGCCGACCGCCACACGCAGGAGCAGGCGCGCATCGCGCAGGCGGCCTGGACGGGCGCGCCCGAGCCGGCGCAGAACCCGGCCGAGCGGCGCGCCCGCGGCGACACCCTGATCAGCAAGCGAAAGTAGAACTACAGGTTACAGGTGACAGGGGACAGGTTACAGCCAGCAACCGCAGTTGCCGTTGCAGGCTGTCCCCTGTAACCTGTCCCCTGTTCCCTATCACCTGTACCGGAGCGGACAGAATGTCGGTTGAAATCCGGGTCCCGCCGCTGGGCGAGTCCGTGGTCGAGGCGACCGTGGGGCGATGGACCAAGAAGGAAGGTGAGAGCGTCGCCAAGGACGAGATCCTGGTGGAGCTGGAAACGGACAAGATCACCGTCGAGGTCGCCGCGCCGCAGGCCGGGACGCTCGGTCCGATCGCGAAGCAGGAAAACGACACCGTGGGCGTCAACGAGCTGCTGGCGACGCTTAACGAGGGCGCGGGCGCCCCGGCCTCCGCGCCGGAGCAGGCCGGGCTGACCGCCTCGGTCCGCTATGAGGAGAAGGCGGAGTCGGCGCAACCGGTGGCCGCCGCCCCGGCCGGCGAGGCGCAGACCTCCCCGGCGGTGCGCGTCCTGGCTTCGGAGCACGGGATCGACCTGGGGCAGGTGCGTGGGAGCGGCCCCAACGGGCGGATCACCAAGGAGGACGTCCTCGGGATCATCGAGAACGGCCGCGCCCGCGCCGCCCAGCCGCAGGCGGCGCCCACGCCCGCCCCGCGGCCGGCCACGGCCCAGGCTCCCGCGGCGAAGCCGGCTTCCGCCCTGCAGGCGGCGCCCGCCGCCACCGGCGCGCGCGAGACGCGCGAGCGGATGTCGCGCCGTCGGCAGACCATCGCGCGGCGGCTGGTGGAGGCGCAGCAGACCACCGCTTCGCTCACCACCTTCAACGAGGTGGACCTGTCGCGGGTGATGGACCTGCGCAAGCGGCGGCAGGACGCCTTCGTGAAGAAGAACGGGATCAAGCTGGGCTTCATGTCGTTCTTCACCAAGGCGGTGATCGGCGCGCTGAAGCAGTTCCCGCGGCTCAACGCCGAGATCCAGGGCGACGAGATCCTCCTCAAGCAGCACTACGACATCGGGATCGCGGTGGGCGCCGAGGAGGGGCTGGTGGTGCCGGTGGTGCGCGACGCCGACCAGAAGAGCTTCGCCGAGCTGGAAAAGGCCATCTCCGAGCTGGGCTCCCGCGCCCGCGACGGGAAGCTGACGCTGGAGGAGCTGCAGGGCGGGACCTTCACCATCACCAACGGCGGGACCTTCGGGTCGATGCTCTCCACCCCCATCCTCAACCCGCCGCAGGTGGGGATCCTGGGGATGCACAACATCGTGGAGCGCCCGGTGGTGGTGAACGGCGAGATCGTGGTGCGCCCGATGATGTACCTGGCGTTGAGCTATGACCACCGCGTGGTGGACGGCCGCGAGGCGGTGCAGTTCCTGGTCCGCATCAAGGAACTGCTGGAGGACCCGGAGACCCTCCTCATCGAGGGATGACCGGCAGCCTCTTCTCCGACGATGCCCCCGTGCTCCGGCATGGGGGCATTCTGTTTTTTGGGTATAACGGGGCAAAGCCACTGTCAGGAGGGCCGTCTCTTTGCTCGAGCATG
>JAFAYN010000421.1 GCA_019240375.1 Gemmatimonadota bacterium | reverse complement strand
GGGGCTGGACCGCGCCGAGCTGTCGCTGGCCGGCGCCTATCCGGTGGTGGACGACTCGCGCTACGGGATGCACGCTTTCCGGATGCGCCGGCCGCTGGCCCCGGGCGCCGCGGTTGAGCTGTCGTACCGCCTGGCCGCGGCGCAGCGGGGGATCCGGACTTCGGGGTTCGACCTTTCCGTGGTGGAGAACGGGTCCTTCCTCACTCACCTGGAGGCGTTCCCGTCGCTCGGCTACCGCGCCGGGTACGAGCTGGCCGACCCGGCGGAGCGGCGGCGGCAGGGGCTCCCGGCGCGGGCCGACACCCTCACCTCCGGGATGGCGGAGTCGCTGGGGGAGGAGACCGCGGACCGCGTCACCCTGGAGACCACCGTCTCCACCAGCGCCGACCAGGTGGTGGTGGCGCCCGGCGAGCTGCGCGGGGAGTGGACGCGGGGCGGGAGGAGGTACTTCCGCTACGTCGCCGACCGCCCGATCGACCGGCAGTTCGCGTTCGCCTCCGCCCGCTACGCCACGCGGCGGGTGGTGCACGGGGGCGTGTCGGTGGAGGTGTACTTCCACCCGGAGCACGCCGCGAACGTGGACCGGATGCTCCGGGCGGCCACCCTGTCGCTGGACGTGTTCGGGCGGGAGTTCGGCCCGTATCCCCACCGCTCGCTGCGCATCGTGGAGGTCCCTCCGTACTGGGGCTTCGGGGCGCTGGCGATGTCGGGGGTGGTCTACCTCACCGAGGACCGGGGCTTCCTCACCGACGCGCGCGACTCCACCCGCCTGGACCTGGTGACCCGGCGGGTGGCGCACGAGGTGGGGCACCAGTGGTGGAGCCACCAGGTGAACCCCGGCGACGGGCCGGGGGCGACGCTGATCGTGGAGTCGCTGGCGAAGTACTCCGAGCAGATGGTGCTCCGCCGGATGCACGGCGACCGGCAGCTCGCGCGCCTGCTGGAGTTCGACCTGCAGCGCTACCTCCTGGGGCGGGCGCAGGACCCGGAGGAGGAGCGCCCGCTCGACCGGGTGACCGGTCAGGCCTACCTCTACTACGGCAAGGGAGCGGTGGTGATGGCCGCCCTGCGCGGCCTGATGGGCGAGGCCGCGCTGGACCGCGCCCTCCGCGGGCTGGTGCGCGAGCACGCCTGGCCCGCGCCTCCCCCGACCTCCGAAGACCTGGTCGCCGCGCTGCGCGCCGAGGCGCCGCCCGGGGATCGGGCGCTGGTCGATCAGTGGCTGCGCGAAGTGGTGCTGTACGACCTGGCGGTCGAGTCCGCCTCGTACCGGGAGCTGCCGGACGGGCGCTACCGGGTGACCGCGCGGATCCGCGCCGGGAAGACGGCGCGCCGCGGCGGCGCCGACGTCCCCCTGGCCTTCGACGAGCCGCTGGAGGTGGCGGTCTTCGCGGAAGACCCCGCCAGCTCGGACCGGGCGCCGCTGTACGCCGTCCGCCTGCGCGTCCGGGGGGGCGTGTCGGAGGTCGCGTTCTTGGTGGACGGGAGGCCGGGCTACGTGGCGATCGACCCCGGGGTGCGCCGCGTGGAGGTGGAGCGCGCCGACAACGTGAGGGCGGTGTCGGACGCGGGGCAGGGGCGTTCTGCGCGCCCCTGACTCGATTCTTGCCCCGCCGGTGCGGCCGGAGTATCGTGTGGGGCACCCTCCTCCGGCCGATCCCTACCCGTACCCGACCCTCCGTGACCAGCGAACCACAGCTCCCCGGCGACCCCGGGACCGGCACCGCTCCGCCCCCCGTCCCCGGCGCGCAGGTGCCCGTGGACGCGGCCGAGCAGCGGATCGACGCCTCCATCGTGAACTGGAAGCGCAAGCTGCTCGACTTCAGCAAACGCAACCGGGCGCTGAACTTCCGCGTCAACAAGGTGTCCACCGTCGCCATCGTGGACGAGCAGCCGGCGGAGGTCTTCCGCCAGCTCGCCCTGCGCGGCCGGAACATGCGCTTCAAGGCGGCGCCGGAGGAGGAGGCCCCCGCCGCGACCGAGCCACCTGCAGGGACGCCCGCGGAGGCGGCCTCTACCCCGGCGGAGCCCGAGGTCGTCGCGCCGACGACGCCCGTGCCGACGGTGGACGGCCTGGAAGAGGACGAGGAGGACATGCCGGTCGGGGCCGACTTCGTCCCGTACGACCCGGTGTCGCTGGGGGAGCGCCACACGGACGAGTGGCTGCAGACCGCCTCGGTCCCGGAGGCGCTGGACAGGTCGCTGCGGCGGCTGGAGGAGCAGGCGCGCGCCGCCATCGAGGAGCAGGGGGTCAACACCCTCTTCCTGGCGCTGGGGATGCTGCACTACCGCGAGTCGCGCGACTCGCAGGAGACGCTCCGCGCCCCGCTCGTCCTCCTCCCGGTGGCG
>JAFAYN010000207.1 GCA_019240375.1 Gemmatimonadota bacterium | reverse complement strand
ATCCGCCAGATCAACAAGACGGCGCGCGAGGTGTTCCTGGAAACCTTCACCGTGATCCGGGAAAACTTCCAGCGCACCTTCCACTCGCTCTTCCTGGGGGGCGAGTGCGACATCTGGCTCCTGGACCCGGACGACCCGCTGGAGTCGCCGGTGGAGATCCACGCCTCGCCCCGCGGCAAGAAGACGCAGCGGATCCACCTCCTGTCGGGCGGCGAGCGGACGCTGACCGCGCTCTCGCTCCTGTTCGCCATCTACCTGGTGAAGCCGTCGCCGTTCTGCCTCTTCGACGAGGTGGACGCCCCGCTGGACGAGTCCAACGTGGGACGCTTCATCCAGCTCCTCCAGGACTTCAAGGCCGACACGCAGTTCGTGGTCATCACCCACAACCCGCGCACCATGGAAGCCGCCGACTGGATCTACGGCGTGACCATGGAGGAGCCGGGGGTGTCGACGCTGGTGGGGGTGGAGCTGCAGGGCGCCTGGGCGATGACCGACGCGGAGCGGGTGGCGTAGGGGACGACAGGTTACAGGGGACAGCCTGCGACGACGGCGGGGCGGCACCGGCATGGTGCCGCCCCGTCGTTTCACCATGCCAGGGCCAGCCCCCGACCCGTCGATCTCAGATGTACTGCCAGGTGCCGCTGGTGCAGGCCATCGGCACGTTCTCCCCATACGGGTCCGTGCAGGCGGTCAGGGCGCCGTTCGGGCTGCACCGCTGGCCGCGCAGGGACTCGCACGGCGTGAGTGCGCGCGTCCCGGCCAGCAGGTCCGTACTCCCGGCGATGCAGACCAGCGCGGACAGCAGCATCAGCTTCTTCCTCATGGGCCTCTCCTGGGGTTGGAGGATGACCGGAGCGAGCAGGGGATGCTCCGTGTCAGCACGGTATCGGCCATTTCGCGACAAGTCAAGAATCCCGCGTGGGCACCTGCAGTTCCCCGCCGTTCCCCGTAGTTCCCGGAAGATGTACGGAGGGAGACCACGGCTGTATCGCGGGCTCACTCCGAGGACGGGGAGACTCACGGTAGTTTCGTGAGGCTCACCGGCCCCGCGGAAGAGACGGACGGCAGTATCGTCCGGCTCTGGAGCGGCCCCCACACAAACACCACGTACTTCACTCCAAAGCCCCAAGGTGCTATACTTTCACGGCACTTCAGCACCTAAACAAACGCACCCGGCGCACGGTTCACCATGCTTGTCGTCATGCGGCACGACGCCTCCGAGGACGAGGTCCAGGGCGTCGTCGACACCATACATGAGCTCGGCTACGAGGCCTGCCCGATCCCCGGGAAGCAGCGCACCGCCATCGGCCTGATCGGCAACGACGGCAAGGTGCCGGCGGACCGGATCGAGGCGCTCCCCGGCGTGATGCAGGTCATCCACGTGTCCCAGCCCTACAAGCAGGTCTCCCGTGAGTGGTCGCCGGAGCCCACCATCGTGGAGCTCGCCAACGGCACCCGCATCGGAGCCGGCGAGGTGGTGGTGATGGCCGGCCCCTGCTCGGTGGAGTCGGAGGCGCAGATCCTGGGGATCGCACACCGGCTGCGCGACGCGGGCGCCACCATCCTGCGCGGCGGCGCCTTCAAGCCTCGCACCTCGCCGTACTCGTTCCAGGGGATGGGCGAGGAGGGGCTGAAGCTGCTGGCCCGCGCCCGCGAGGAGACCGGGATGGCGATCGTCACCGAGGCGATCGACCCGGAAAGCCTGGCGCTGGTGGCGAAGTACGCCGACATCATCCAGATCGGCGCGCGCAACATGCAGAACTTCTCGCTGCTGCGGCACGCCGGGCGCTCGGGGAAGCCGGTCCTGCTGAAGCGCGGGATGTCGGCCACCATCACCGAGTTCCTGATGTCGGCCGAGTACATCCTGGCCGAGGGGAACCGCCAGGTGATCCTGTGCGAGCGCGGGGTGCGCAGCTTCGACACGCAGACGCGCAACCTGCTCGACCTGACCGCCATCCCGGTGGTGCAGTCGCTCTCGCACCTCCCGATCATCGCCGACCCGAGCCACGGGACCGGGGTCCGCGCCAAGGTGATCCCCATGGCGCGCGCCGCGGTGGCCGCCGGTGCGGACGGGCTGATGGTGGAGGTGCACCCGGACCCGGAGCGGGCGATGTCGGACGGGGCGCAGTCGCTGTACCCGGACCAGTTCGGGGAGATGATGCAGCAGATCGGGACCATCGCCGAGGCCATCGGGCGCACGATCAGCCCGTCCCTGGCGGCGGCCCGTTAGTCTTCCCGCCGGGGCTTTCGTGGAGGAATCGCCTCGTCGGCCGGCGCGTCCTTCGGGGAAGCCGCTCGGGGACCGGGGGGAGGAGCTTGCCGCCCGGCACCTTTCGGAGCGGGGGTGGACCGTCCTGAACCGCAACTTCCGCATGGGCCGGAAGGAGATCGACCTCGTCGCGCGCCGCGGTGAGGTCGTCGCGTTCGTGGAGGTGAAGACGCGGGCGGGGCGTGGGTATGGGCACCCTTTGGAAGCCATCACCTGGAAGAAGCGGCGGGAGATCCAGCAGGTGGCGGCGGCGTGGGTGGAGCGGTACGGGCGTGACGGGGACGTGTACCGGTTCGATGCGGTCGCGGTGCTGGTGCTCGGTGGCGGGGAGCCGGTCGTGGAGCACGTGGAGGACGCCTGGCGGATGTGACGTCGGGTTTTGCGTGTCCTGGCGGGCCGCTCCAGAGCCGGACGATACTACTGTCCGTCTCTTCCGCGGGGCCGGTGAGCCTGCCGGAACTACTGGCAGTCTCCCCGTCCTCGGAGTGAGCCCACGATACTGCCGTGGTCTCCCTCCGCACATCATGTGGGAACGGCAGGGAACGGCGGAACGACGAACAACAAAAAGCCTTCCCCCAGAATTGGGGGAAGGTGGCGAGCCCAAGCGAGCCGGATGGGGGCGTGCGGCGCCGGCCCTCGCGCGAAGGCCAGCAGGCTGTCCCCTGTAACCTGTCCCCTCTCAGGTCAGGTACGTTTCCAGGAAGCGGGCCCGCGACTGGTGCCGCAGGCGGAGCAGCGCCTTTTCCTTGATCTGCCGCACCCGCTCGCGCGTGATCCCGAACATCTCCCCGATCTGCTCCAGCGTCATCGGCTCCGTGTCCCCCAGACCGAAGTAGAGGCGGAGCACCTTGGCCTCGCGCTCGGTCAGGGTGGAGAGCGCGTCGTCGATGGTGCGCTTCAGCGCCTGCCCGTACACCTCCTCGTCCGGCCCCGCCGAGCCCTGGTCCGACAGGTAGTCCAGGAGCTGCCCGTCCTCTCCCGCCACCAGCGGCGCGTCGAGCGAGAGGTGGACCTGCGACATCGCCAGGGTGTGGCTGATCTCGTCGGCGGGGAGGTCCAGCTCCCCCGCGATCTCCTCCAGCGTCGGCTCACGCCCCAGCTCCTGCGTCAGCGCCGACGAACGCTTCCCGATCCGGTGCACCGCGCCGGCCCGGCTGAGCGGGACGCGCACGATGCGCGACTGCTCGGCGAGCGCCTGGAGGATCGCCTGACGGATCCACCAGACCGCGTACGAGATGAACTTGATTCCCTTGGTCTCGTCGAACTTCCGCGCCGCCCGGATCAGCCCGATGTTCCCCTCGTTGATCAGGTCGGCCAGCGAGACGCCCTGGTTCTGGTACTTCTTGGCGACCGCGACCACGAAGCGGAGGTTGGAGCGGACCAGCGCCTCCAGGGCTTCGCTCTCCCCGACGCGGATGCGCCGGGCCAGGTTCGCCTCTTCCTCCCGGTCGATGAGTGGATACGCGCTGATCTCGCGGAGGTACTGGTCCAGGGACTCGGACTCGACGGAGATCTTCTTGGGGGCGCGGATGCTCATGCGGGGCTCCGGGAGACGGAACGGATGAGGAGAGGGCGCGGGGGATCCGGCGCACGATGCGCCGAGCGGCGCTACGTTGGGCGGCGACGGAACCGGCCGGAAAGGAGACGAGATGCGCGAACGGGAGGAGGGATCCCGCAGGTACGCAATATCACGGTTGGAGTATGTGCGACTTGCACGGAGGTGTCAACCCCCCGACCGGGAAGCTTGTCCCGGTCGGAGCGGTCGGCCGCTTAGTGGATCATGCTCCCGATCCTCGTCCAGCGCACCCCGGTCACCCACGAGAAGGGGTGGGCCACGTCCCGCTCGAACGAATAGTACACCAGGATCGGCCGTCCCTTGATCGCCTCCTTGTCCAGGAAGCCCCAGTAGCGCGAGTCCTCGGAGTTGTCCCGGTTGTCGCCCAGCGCGAAGTACTTCCCGGGCGGCACCACGATGGGGCCCCAGTTGTCGCGCGTCGGGTGGTAGTAGCGCTGCGCGCCCTCGCCGCCGGCCAGGTAGGAGAGCTGCCACATCATCTGCGGGTCTCCCGGGTCGGTGATCGGGTCGATGTGCCGCACGTACGGCTCGGGCTGCGGCTTGCCGTCGAGATACAGCACCTTGTCGTGCATCTCCAGCGTGTCGCCGGGGAGGCCGATCAGCCGCTTGACGTAGTTCTTGGTGGGGTCGTGCGGCGGGAGGAAGACGATCACGTCCCCGCGCGACGGCTCCGAGAACGCCGGGAGGTGCGTGTGCGTGTAGGGGACCTCGGCCCCGTACACCGCCTTGTTCACCAGGAGGAAGTCGCCCACCAGGAGCGTCCGCTCCATCGACCCCGTGGGGATCTTGAAGGCTTCCACCACGAAGGTGCGCACCACCAGGAAAAGGAGGATCGCCGTGGAGATCGCCTTGACCCACTCCCACATCCACCGCCCCGTCGAGATGGAGCCGCGGCTCTCTTCCGCGAGCCGGCGGTGCTCCTCGAAGACGCGCTCCGAGGGGATGCGGGGGTAGGGAAGCTCTCCGGACTGGCCCTGAGGGATGCTGTCCATGGCACTCTTACGCGCCCGTGAGCGCTTGAAAGCGACGAAGCGGGAAACACGCCGATCCGGCGGGTGGACCCGAGTTCCTACACGGCAGGGAAGGGGTCGTTCCTCCGCCCGCTCCGGCGCGAAAGAGGCCCGGACACCGGAACCGGCCCGCAGGAATCGGACCGCGGGAGCAGAGGCGTGGCGTGGGGTTTCCGCGCCGTGGGGAGGGAAACGCCTGGTGCACGGACGCGCGTCCGTGCACCAGAACGGGGCGGGGGTGCCTCAGTAGGGGGAGGCTTCGTAATTGTCGATCTGGGCGCGCTGCAGCTTCCCGGAGTAGTCCAGGTAGCCCACCTTGGTCTCGGAGTAGAACTCGTACACCTCCCAGCCGCCCTCGCGGTGGCCGTTCCCCGTCTGCTTCACCCCGCCGAAGGGGAGGTGCGCCTCGGCCCCGATGGTGGGGGCGTTGACGTAGGTGATCCCGTTGTCCAGCTCCTGGAAGGCGCGGAACGAGACGTTCACGTCGCGGGTGTAGACGGAGCTCGACAGCCCGTACTTCACCTCGTTGTTGATCCGGAAGGCCTCGTCCGCGTCCGAGAAGCGGATCACCGACAGCACCGGCCCGAAGATCTCCTCGGTGGCGAGCCGCGAGCCGGGCTTCACCCCGGTGAAGATGGTCGGCTGGAAGAAGAAGCCGTCGTCCAGCCCCTCGCCGGTGGCGCGCTCGCCGCCCAGCACCAGCTCGGCCTCCTGCCGCCCGATCTCCATGTAGCGCTCCACCTTCTCGCGCGAGGCGGCGCTCACCAGCGGCCCCACGTCCACCCCTTCGTCGGCCCCGTAGCCCAGCTTGAGCTGGCGGGCGCGGGCGGTCAGGCTCTCCACGAACTGGTCGTGGATCTCGTCCTGGAGGAGGAGGCGCGAGGTGGCGGTGCAGCGCTGTCCGGTGGTCCCGAAGGCGCCCCACAGCACCCCGTCCAGCGCCAGGTCCATGTCCGCGTCGGCCATGACGATCTGCGCGTTCTTGCCGCCCATCTCCAGCGACAGGCGCTTGTGCATCTCGCCGCACACCCGCCCGACGATCTTCCCCGTCTCCGTGGAGCCGGTGAAGGAGATCACCGGGACGTCGGGGTGGCGGACGATCACGTCACCGACCTCCTCGCCGAACCCCTGGACGAGGTTGACGACCCCCTTCGGGATCCCCGCCTCCTCCAGCACCTCCACCAGCAGCTCGACGGTGTGGGGGACGTCCTCGCCCGGCTTGATGATGACGCTGTTCCCGCACACCAGCGCGGGGAACATCTTCCAGGTGGGGATGGCGAGCGGGAAGTTGAACGGGGTGATCAGCCCGCAGATCCCGATGGGGCGGCGGAAGCTCATCGCCCACTTGCTGCGCAGTTCCGAGGGGACGGTGTGCCCGAACAGGCGGCGTCCCTCGGTGGCGGCATAGTAGGCGGTGTCGATCCCCTCCTGCACGTCGCCGCGGGTCTCTGCGACGGTCTTCCCCATCTCGCGGGTGGCGGCGCGGGCGATCTCGTCCTTGCGCTCCACCAGCAGGTCGCCCACCTGCTTGAGGATGGCGCCGCGCTCGGGGGCCGGGGTCAGGCGCCAGGTCTCGAACCCTTTCTTCGCGGCCGCGACGGCGTGCTCCACGTCTTCCCTGCCGGAGCGGGGCCACAGGCCGATCAGGTCCGACTGGCGCGCGGGGTTCCGGTTCTCGAAGTATTCGCCGGTGGCGGGCTCCACCCACTCGCCACCGATGAAGTTCTTGTGCTTTTCCGCCATGCTCGTTTTCCCGGTCGGTTGCAGGAGAGGTCTCGGTAGGGTGCTTTTTACGTCACGGATGCGGTGAATGTACGCGCTCCGTGTGCTGCTGCCAACCGGTGGTGTGATTTGCTTCGGGTATGGTGGGGTGGGGCCGCTCCGGAGCCCGGCCAAACTGCGGCCGGTCTCCTGCGCGGGGTCGGTGAGCCTGCCAAACTACCGGCAGTCTCCCCGCCCGCGGAGTGAGCCCGTCGGAAACAGCCCCGCTGGTCTCCCTCCGCCAAGATTTGGTGGGTACTGCGGGAACTGCGAACAGCGGAACCTGTCGTGTCGTTCCCCTCGCCCAGGATTGGGAGAGGGGTGGCGCGAAGCGCCGGGGTGAGGGCCCCGCAGTCGGAGACCGTCCCCTGTAACCTGTCTTACGCTTCCATCCCGTAGCGCATCAGCTTCCGGTACAGCGTGGACGGATCGATCCCCAGCACCTCGGCGGCGCGGGACTTGTTGCCCCCCTCCGACTGGAGCACCCAGAAGATGTACGCCCGCTCGATGATCTCCAGCGTCGGGTTGGGCGGGAGCCGGTCCGACACCAGCGGCTCCACCACCCGCTCCGTGATTCGCGTCGGGAAGGCGGAGGGGGGATCTCGCCGTCGGGGGTGAGCACCACCGCTCTTTCCAGGGCGTTCTCCAGCTCGCGCACGTTCCCCGGCCACTCGTACGCCTGCAGCGCGGCGAGGGCGTCCGGGGAAAGGCGCGCGACCTCCTTGCCCCGCGACCCGGCGAAGCGCTGCAGGAAGTAGTCGGCCAGGATGGGGACGTCCTCGGCGCGGTCGCGGAGCGGCGGGAGGAGCAGGGTGATCACGTTGAGGCGGTAGTACAGGTCGCTGCGGAAGTTGCCGCGGCGGATCTCCTCCTCCAGGTCCTTGTTGGTGGCGGCGATGATCCGCACGTCCACCGGGATCGTCTCCGTGGCCCCCACCGGGATCACCTCCCGCTCCTGCAGCGCGCGGAGGAGCTTGACCTGGATGGCGGGGGACATCTCTCCCACCTCGTCCAGGAAGAAGGTCCCGCCGCGCGCCGCCACGAACAGCCCCTGCTTGTCGCGCACCGCGCCGGTGAAGGAGCCCTTCACGTGCCCGAACAATTCGGACTCCAGCAGCGTTTCCGGGAGGGCGCCGCAGTTGATGGAGACGAACGGGCCGTCGACGCGCTCCGAGCGCTCGTGCAGGTAGCGCGACAGCACTTCCTTCCCCGTCCCCGACTCGCCGGTGATCAGCACCGTGGAGTCGGTGGGAGCCACCGTCTCGGCCATGCGCAGCACGTCCAGGAAGCGCCGGCTCTTGCCGATGGGGCGGATGGTGTCGGAGCGGTCGCGCCGGCGGATCTCGCTCTTGAGCGCCTGGTTCTCCACCTTGAGCTGTCGCGACTCGGCGGCGCGTCGACAGATGGCGACCAGCTCGTCGTTGGCGAAGGGCTTCTGGATGTAGTAGAAGGCGCCCTCGTTGACCGCGCGGATCGCCGTCTGGAGCGACGCCTGCGCCGTCATCAGGATCACCGGGAGGGTGGGGTCCAGCTCCCGGGCGGCCATCAGGATCTCCAGCCCTCCCACCCCCGGCATCCGCACATCCGACAGCACCACGTCGGGGCGGACCTCGCCCAGGCGCTCCAGCCCCTCCCTCCCGCCGATGGCGGTGTGTACCTCGAACCCCTCGCGCTTCAGCAGGATGCGCAGGGTGTCGATGATGGCGGTCTCGTCGTCGATGACGAGGATCTTCGCGGCTTCGCTCACTGCGGGGGTACTCCTGTGTCGTTCGGGGTCGTCGCTTCCGCCTCGGGGACCAGCACCGGGAGGTACATCACGAAGGTGGCGCCGTGGTCGCCGTGCGCCCGGGCGGCGTCCACGAACACCGCTCCGCCGTGGGCGTCCACCGCACGCTGCACCATCGCCAGCCCCAGCCCCGTTCCGCCGGGGCGCGCGGTGAAGAACGGGTCGAAGACGTGGTCCACGTCCTCCGGGGGGACGCCCGGGCCGGTGTCGGACACCCGCAGCCGCGCCAGCTGCGAGATCCCCAGCTCCGGCGCCAGGATGTCGGACTGCACCAGGTCCAGCGCCACCGCCACCTCGCCGCCGGGGCCCGCCCACTGCGCGCCGTTGAGCACCAGGTTCAGCACGGCACGGTGCAGCAGGTCCTCGTCCCCCTGCACGACCGGCGCCACCCCGTCCGCGACCTCGATGCGGACGGCGACGCCCGCGCTCTCCGGGTGGGCGCGCACCAGGTCCACCACGTGGCGCACCACCTCGCGCAGCCGCACCGGCGCGGTGTCGCGGACGCGGACCCGCGCGAAGTCGATGAACTCGGCCAGGAGCCGGCTCAGGCGGTCCGACTCGCGGATCACCAGCCCCTCCAGGACGTCCTTGTCCTCCTGGTCGATCCCGCCCCCCGCGAGCTGCTCCACCGCGCTGCGGATGGAGGCGAGCGGGTTCTTGATCTCGTGCGCCAGCGAGGCGCTCAGCTCGGCCACGGCTTCCAGCCGCTCGGCGCGGCGGCGCAGCGCCTCCATGCGCTTCCGCTCGGTGATGTCCTGGAAGATGGCCGTCACGGTGGGTCCCTCCGGGGTGCCCCGCTCCATCAGCGTGGTGCTCACCCCCAGGATGGTGCCGCCGTCGCCGTCCTCCGTCGTCTCGTAGCGGCGGATGGCGATCCGCTCCTGCGCCGAGCGGCGGATCACCTCGCCCAATCCCTCGGCCACCCCGTCCAGCTTTTCCAGCACCGGCTTCCCCAGCCACTGGTGCGGCGCCAGCTCCAGGATCTCGGAGGCGGCGGGGTTGAGGTACAGCAGGCGCCCCCGGCCGTCCACGGTCAGGATGGCGGTGTGGATGCTCCCCAGGATGTCGTCGGTGTCCAGGCGGAGGAGGCGCAGCTCCGTTTCCAGCTCCCCCAGCACCGCGCCGGTCTGGCGCAGGCGGTCGCCCAGGTATCCCGTGACCAGCGCAACGGTGGTGAACAGCCCGATCTGCAGGAGGGCGCCGACGTCCATCGAGCCGGGCGGGCCCAGCGCCATGTCGGCGAAGTACAGGAGGCTGGCGAACAGGCCGATCAGGATCCCGCCCAGGATGGGGAGGAGGACCGCCGCCGCGCAGATCACCAGGATGTACAGCGGCGCGAAGGCGCTCTGCGTCCCCCCGGTGAGGTGCACCACCCAGGTGACCAGCACCACGTCGAAGACCACCTGCCCGTACAGGAAGTTCTTCCCCAGCGGGTGCCGCGCCAGGTGCGACCACCAGAACGACCCGGTGGTGAAGACCCCGCTCAGGACCAGGATCAGGGTGGCGGCCAGGGTGGTCCCCGGGGGCGCGTCGCGCCACGCCAGGAGGACGGCCAGGAAGATGGCGGCCGCCAGGCAGAGGCGCCCCACGTAGAGCCACGAGAGGATGCGGCGCGGCTCGGGGAGCCGGGCGTCCGAGAGCGGGAGCGCCCGGGCGGGCCTCGTGGGCCCCGGGGGTCCGCCGTTGGTGCTCATGTCAGGGCGAGACGGGGGAGGTGGGCGGCGCGGCGGGAGCGCGAGGGCGGAAGAGTACGCGGGAGCCGGGGCCCCGGCAAGGCGCCGGGGCCCCGCACGCCCTCAGTCCAGGATCACGGCCAGGATCACCCCGGCCACCACGATCACCCCCACCACCCACCAGAAGCTCCCGCGCTGGGCGAACTGGTCGCGCGACGCCCGGGCGTGCTCCGACTTCCGCGCCTCCGCCTTCACCGGCTCGGTGGTGATCTCCACCTGCGTGGGC
>JAFAYN010000170.1 GCA_019240375.1 Gemmatimonadota bacterium | reverse complement strand
TACGGCCCGAACCAGTGCTCGAAGCACTTCAGCATCGGCTTGGCCTGCTGGAACTGGCGCCGCGCCACCTCCTCGTGGTAGGCGAGCGGCCAGAAGTCCAGCGTCAGCGTCCCCCCCTCGCCCTGGAAGGTGTCGCTGAAGTGGACGTACTTCCCGGCGTTCACCGCCACGTCGTAGTTGTTGATCGGGTTGCGCACGAACCACTCGTAGGTGGTGGTCCCGTCCGCGTTGTGCACGGTGCTTCGCAGCCGCCCGTTGGACACGTCCATCAGCGAGTCGGGGACGGTGATCGCCACGCGCTGGCTGTCCGGCTCGTCGGCCTGCGTGTCCTTGACCGGCCACCAGGCGCTCGCCCCCAGCCCCTGCACCGCGCTCGCGATCCAGGGCGCGCCGGTGCTGTCCTGCGTCCACACCAGTCCCCCGTCCCACGGGGCATGCTTGGCCACGCGCGGCCTGCCGTGGTAATGGACGGTGATCTTCTTCCGGTCGCCCGTGCGCTGCGGCGCGGCGAGGGTCACGAACAGGGCGTTGCCCTCGCGGCGGTAGGCGAGGGCGTGGCCGTCCTGGACCATGCTGTCCACCTGCAGCGGCTCCTGCAGGTCGATCTGCATCTCCCGTGCGGGGCGGAGCACGCGGTAGGTGATCCCGTTCCACCCGCGGATGCTGCTGTCCGCCGGCTGGATGCGGACGTGCAGGTCGTAGAAGGCGGCGTCCCACCACGCCCGCTGCGGGGTGATGGTGCCGCGCAGCGTGTCGGCGCGGGTGAAGGTGGTCTTTTCCTGCGCGGAGAGCGTCGCGAGCGGCGACGCCAGCAGGCAGGCGAGCAGGGCGATTCGTTTCATGGCGCGGTCGGGAGAGGGGAGCATCAGCAGGTCGAAGCCCTTGCTCGCGCGGATCAGCGCGTCCACCAGCAGCGCGGCGGCCAGGGTGCGG
This sequence comes from Gemmatimonadota bacterium, assembly GCA_019240375.1. Classification (GTDB taxonomy): domain Bacteria; phylum Gemmatimonadota; class Gemmatimonadetes; order Longimicrobiales; family Longimicrobiaceae; genus JAFAYN01. The sequence continues at coordinate 3,151 of JAFAYN010000170.1, read as the reverse complement.
GGGCGAGCGTGGCCGACGAGGGGTGGCGACATGCAGCTCCTGGGTGGTCGAGCGTGAAGTCCGCGGGGGATCGCGCTCAAGCTGCGCGTGGGCGGGCCGGAAAGCAACCGGCGCCCGCGGGCCGGAATGGGCTCGCGGGCGCCGGAGGGCTCGTGGCCGGTCCGCGTCAGCTCCCCGTCCGAGGGCAGGCGAATCGCTCGCCGTAGCCGCTCGCCTTCACGAATCCTTCGAAGTCGCGGATCCGGAGCAGGTCGCGCACCGCCTGGCGCTTGTCCCGGGTGCGCCGGTAATATGCCCGCGCGATCCGATACCCCATGTCGTACCCCAGGTCGGCCGGGCGGTCCCTGGTGGTGTTCCCGTTGTAGAGCCACTCCGAGAAGTCGGTCCCGCCCATCTGGCCGCGGAACTCGCACCAGAGCGCCGCCTCGTGCGCATCGCCGTAGGCGCGCGCGGCGACGTTGATGTGCCCGCCGGAGATCAGCTCGCCCACGAAGTCCGCGACCCCCTCGTTCAGCGACTGGCGCAGGAGGGTGTTCCCCGGCGCGTAGTCCTGCTCGTAGTGCACCAGCTCGTGCGCGACGATGTGGGGGATCGCGTCGATGCTCTTGAAGGCGGCCTTCATCCAGGGGCTCATCTCCGCGTCCGGCGTCGAGTCGGTGAGCGACATCACCTCGGTGCCGATCAGCAGCCCGCGCCCGCTGGTGGTCCCGCCCGAGGACAGGTTCCCCACCAGGAAGTACACGTCGGGGAAGACGGCTTCGGGGTAGATCTCCTCCATGCGCCGGAACGCCGCCCGGATCTGCGGGGTGAACTCCGCCGCGCGGAGCGTGCTCGCCCGCGCCGCCCGGTAGTAGCTGGGGAACCGGTCCAGCGACGCCACGAGCGACCGGGAGTCCCCGATGCGCAGGACGGTGAAGTCCTGGAGCCCGGGGGTGCCGCGGTCCAGGTACATGGACTGGAGGAGGGCGGTGCGGTTCTCGGGCGTGGCGGCGTCCAGCGCGGCCCAGAAGCGCGGGATGTCCTCCGTGATGATCCGCGCCGAGTCGGGGTCCTGGTGCGACACGTCGAAGGGCGCCGCGACCTCGGCGGCGAGCGCGGCCGCTTCCGGGGTCCCCGGGCGGGCCAGGCGGAAGGGCATGGCATTGGAGCCGGCCGTCGCCATCCCGGCCACCACCCGGCCGTCCGGCGCGAGGATGCCGCGCAGCCGCAGCCCGCGCAGGTCCCCCGCGAAGCGGAGGCGGACGGTGTCGCCGCGGACCTGCACGGTGTCGACGGGGTGCGCCTCAATGTGGCGTGACGGCTCGCTGATGGTCGCCGTCCACCCGTCGCCCGAGCGCGCGAGCGTGAGCCGGACCAGGACGGGGCGAGGGGTGCGCATCATCCCCTCCCATTCGCCCACCAGGCCGGCGGACTGCGCGCGGGAGGGCGCGGGAAGAGCGGCGGCGAGGGCGGCCAGGAGCGGAAGGAGAATCCGGCGCACGGGGTACCTCCGGGCGAGGGGGAGGGCTGTGGGGCGGGGGAGCCCGCGAATGAGTCTAGCGACAGGCTTTTCGAGCGCAAGGATCCTTCGCCCCGGCGCTGGTATCGAATCTGCCTCGTGTGCGGATCGTCGGTAATGGTTTTCCCATGAAGAGGAAACTCTGATCCCGGAGGGAGCGATGCCCAGAGGGTTCACGAAGAAGGACGAGCGTCAGTACGAGCACATCAAGGAAGGGTACGAGCACCGCGGCGTGTCCGAGAAGCGGGCCGAGGAGATCGCCGCCCGCACGGTGAACAAGGAGCGGCACGAGGAAGGGCGGACCAGGGAGCAGCGCGGTTCGCAGGCGCGCTCCGGCGGCTCCCGCGACGCGCCCACGCGCGACGAGCTGTACCAGCAGGCACGGAAGCTGGGGATCGAGGGGCGGAGCAAGATGGACAAGGAGGAGCTTCGGAGGGCCGTGCAGCGGGGAGGGAAGTAGCTGGGCGGATTCGGATGGGTTGTCACGTAAGGCGCCGCATTTCGAGTGCGGCGCCTTACGTGTGTTCCCGGCCCGGTGTGCGATTCTCTGGCGACAGAACGAGAGGCGGCCTAGCTTCCCTCTCGAGAGATCCACCAAGTCCATCAGACCGGAGGATAGGCATGGAAGCCCGCATCGAGTACTCGCGCGTGGTGCCGCAGTCCGTCCAACCGCTCGTGTCGCTGCACATGCAGGTGCGGGAGAGCGGCCTGGAGCCCGCGCTGCTGGAGCTGGTCAAGGTCCGCGCGTCGCAGATCAACGGGTGCGGCTTCTGTATCGACCAGCACACCCGGATGGCCCGCGCCGCCGGAGAAACGGAGCAGCGGCTGTACGCCGTTTCCGCCTGGTGGGAGTTCGCGTTCTTCACCGAGCGGGAGCGCGCCGCCCTGGCCTGGGCCGAGGCGGTGACCCGGGTGGCGGACGGGCACGTCCCCGACGCGGTGTACCAGACGGCCCGCACCGCGTTCTCGGAAGACGAGCTGATTAGCCTCACCCTCGCGGTGGTGGAGATCAACGCCTGGAACCGGCTGGCGACCTCCCTGCGCTGGTTGCCAGAGAGCTAACCACCGCCCCTTGCTAGATTTGGCGCAAATCGCCCGGCAACTCTGGGAGATTGCGCCGTCTTAGGCGGAAGCGGCTCGTCAATACCGTGGCGAAGGCCACCAGATAGGCACCGATGTAATGGGCGCAGACCTTGGCCGGAAGCCGTTCGCGTGTGTGCGCCCGGCAGTGGAGACAGTCGAGCGTGAAGGCGCAGTGCTCGTTACGTACGCTTACACTAGGGGCAATTCAATCATCTGGTGGAACGTAGGCGTGCCCACCACAAGCGCTTCCACAAGCGAGTGCCCTCAGTGCTGGCAAGCTGCGAGACAGTGCCCCGCGACCTCGTTGATTCGCTCCGGTGGGGGCCTGGGAGGCCCTTGTGCCTCCCCGCTTGCGTCTGCTCTTCTTCTTGGATGGGCGGTGCCGGGCGGATTTCTTGAAGGGGGATGTGAGGAGTTGGTGGAGTTGCTCTGAAACTGTACCTCCAGCTCACAGAGGTATGCTTCTATGTACCGGATCCGCGTGGATTGCTTATCAGCCTACGCACGTAGGAGTTCGTTTTCACGCTCTAACCACCCAATCGTGGTGCGTACTGCCGGGGAGAGGACCTC
>JAFAYN010000100.1 GCA_019240375.1 Gemmatimonadota bacterium | reverse complement strand
GGGAGATGGGGATCTCGGGGTCGTTCACCTCGCGCAGCGCCTGCCAGAAGCGCTCCGTCTCCACCGGTGCGCTCAGGGCCGTCACGCCGCCTCCAGCTGCCTGCGGAAGGCGCGCCCCTCCTGGATCGCCTCCACGTACTCGCGGTTCTTGGGTCCGCGCCCCTTCCAGCGCTCGAACACCTGCTCCCACGAGATCCCGCCCTCGTCGAAGAGCCAGCGCTTCTCGGTCTCGTCGTACTCGCAGGGGAAGGGGTACTCCAGCACGAACTGCTGCTCCTCCTCGCTCCAGTGCGCCGGCACCTCCAGCCCGAGCGACTCGCAGAGCGGGACGGTGGACTTCATCCACGTCTGCCGCAGCTCGTCGTTGGTCATTCCCTTCAGCCGGTACTCCAGCTGCCCGGAATGGCGCTTCATGGCGTCGGGGAGGCCGAACCACTCCACCGCCATCGGGAACATCCAGTCCACCGCGCGCTGCACCTTTTCGCGCGCCTCGCCGCCGGCCCCGGAAAGGCGCTTCATCCACATCTCGCCGTGGCGCAGGTGGAAGGTCTCCTCCTGGTCCACCTTGACCAGGGCGCGCTTGAGCGGCCCGTACGAGGTGTTGCGGAAGACGTCGCCCAGCAGGGTGATCCCGGCGCGGTCGTAGAAGCCGTTGGCGACCACCAGCTCGGCCCAGTTGTCGAGCGCGTGGTCGAAGCCGTACGGGTGCTTGAACTCGTGCGCCTCGCGGCCGTACACCAGCTGCTCCTTGTCCATCCCCAGGTCTTCCAGCAGCCGGTAGGCGATGTTGGCGTGCGCCAGCTCGTCCTGGATGATGGCCGTAGCGCTGACCATGGTGTTGGTGGAGGGGGCGTCCTTGGCCGCGCCGAAGTACGCGGGCGCGGAGATCAGCTCCGTGTCCGCCTGCACGAGGAGCTGCACGATCAGGTTCTTCCGGTACCCCTCGGTCATCTCGTCGGGATACTCCACGATGAACCCGTTCTGGACCTTCTGCTTCAGCTCTTCGTCCGTGTAGCGAGCCATGAGCGAATCTCCTCCGATGGATTTCCCGCCTCCGACGGGAGGCAGACCTGCATTTCGAACGAACGTCCGAGCGGCAAAAAACTACCAACCCTCCCCGCTCCCGTCAAGCCGCTCCGGGTGCACCCAGAGGGGGGAAGAGGTGCGCCGGAGGGGGAAGGGATGGAGGGTGGGGCGGGGATGCTCGGCGGCCTCGTGGGGCCGTGGTCAGACCTTGCTGTTGGGGGTCTCCACCGTCCCGGTGCCGTCCGGCTGCGCGGCCACGTGCATGTCGCCGAAGATGTGGGGCGCCTCGCCGCGAAGCAGCTCCAGCACGGCCACGGCCAGGCGGCGGATCTCCACGTCGGCCGAACCGCTCCCGCGCATCTCCACGAAATGGCGCCAGGCGCGGGCGTTCCCCGTCACCACGACCTTGGTCTCGGCGCAGTTGGGGAGCACGGAGCGTGCTGCCTGCCGTGCCCGCTTCTTCCGCATGGTGGCCGGGCCGTCGTCGCCTACCTGGTCGGTCACCTCGCCCAGCAGCTCGCGGTAGGCGCCGAGCGCCGATTCGCACGCCCTGGACCAGATCCGGTACGCCGGGGTGTCCTCGTCGATCTCCGGGGGGAGGACGAAGCCGATCTCCGACTCGTCCACGTACCTCTGGCTCAACTGAGAGAACCCGAACCCGGCGCGATGGCGCACCAGCTCGTGCGTCAACGACCGGCTCACCCCCTCCAGCAGGAGCGTCCACACCGCGTGCTCCAGCACGCTCCCGTGCTTGACCTTGAGGATGTTGGCCAGGTACGACTCGTTGGTGGTGCGGCCGCTGATGGTGCGGTGCCCACCCTCCAGCCCGGCGTCCTCCCCGAAGGACAGATAACAGTTCCCCGAGAAGTGAGGCTTGCCGTTGCGCCGAACGAAGAGCGTTCCGTTCGGTACGGTCAGGCAGAAAACCTCTCCCTCGTATGGAACCTGCCGGAGGTGGACGCGATAGTTGATCAGCGCCGGCTTGGGAGACTTCATGGAAACCAGATAGGTGGGATGATTGGTTCCCTGGTTCTCCGCCTGGCGCTTGACGTTCGACTTGTAGCCGATCTTGCAGAGGATCTCCTGGCACTGGTCGGCGAGCTCTGGAGATGTCGTCACCAGGATTTCTCGCCCGTTCGCGTAGGTGTGCCCGTCCGTGCGCACTAGGATCCGCCAGACCTCCCGCAGCTCTTCGGTCGGGAGGTTGAGGACCCAGCGGGGTAGCTTCTTGTTGGGTGATCCGTGTCCGCACTCTTCTTCGAAGAAGGTCCGCCATTGGATCCCGCCTCCGATGAGCACCCGCCGCACTCCATTTCTGGGGTCGGTCCAGACGCTGTGCGGGAGATCCAGGGTACGGCACAACGCCACCACCGGAGCGATGTGGTCCCCATAGATCACGATTCCCTGCCCCGTTCCTTTCCGGCGGGAGAGCGACCCCTCCGTAGCATAGTAGACGCAGAGCTTTGCCAGAGCGGCGATCCGGTCGCGGCCCACGACCGCCTGCGTGTCAACGGTGGTGGTACGTGTCCCGTACTCGCCCACTGCATTCGCCAGACGCTGTGAGAAGCTGACTTCGCGGAGGAGGACCTCTTCCGGGTAGTGTCCCGACCAGCCATCCGCGGCGCAGTCGATCGCGAACACCCGGTCGCCGATCTCGTCGGTCCGAACGAAGGTGTACTCACCCAGGCGCTTGGCGGATTTCTGAAAGCGCCCCCACTGCCGGTGCTCCGGCGTGACAGCGAACGAGATGTCCCTTCCTTCGGCGCTGTAGAGGTGACCCTGGTAGGAGTAGCGGTGAGTCGCGATCGGCCGCTGGAACTCCGCCACGCCGGAACGTGGGTTCTTGGTCAGCACGTCCTCCGAGCCATCCAGATCGCGAAAGTGCTTCCACCCACCCCGCGTGAGGACCTGGGTTTCATGGTCGAAACAGAGGCGCCCCGCGAACTCGGCCACCACCTCGCCCGCGACGGCGCTGTCGCTCTCCCATCGGATGTGCTCCGGGTAGACGAACTCCTGGCGGGCGAGAAGGGTGACGCGAGGGGCACGGATGATCTGCATGGTCGTCCTCCGGGTGGTGGTCTGGGGCGCGGAAAAGGTAGACCCTGCGCCCGGCTCCCACAAGGCGGCGTTGCGCGCGCGGCGGGGCGGGAGCCATCTTCCCGCGGACGTTCGGAAACACCCGACCCGGAGGGAGAATTGAGGATCGTTTCGCTGCTTTCCAGCGCCACCGAGATCGTGTACGAGCTGGGGCTCCAGGACCGGCTGGTCGGCATCTCGCACGAGTGCGACTCCCCGCCCGAGGCGCTCCGCCTCCCGCGCGCCAGCCGCTCGCGCTTCGATCCCGCGGGGCTGACCAGCGGCGAGATCGACGCGGAGGTGCGCCGCTGCATGGCCGAGTACGGGAGCGTGTACGAGGTGGACCGCGCGATGCTCGCCGAATTGCGCCCGGACCTGGTGCTCACCCAGGGGGTGTGCGAGGTGTGCGCCGTCCCCACCGGCTCGGTGGAGGACGCCGTGGCGGGGCTGGCGCACCCGCCGGTGGTGCTGTCGCTGGACGCGCACACCCTGGAGGGGATCCTGGACACGGTGCGCCAGGTGGCCGGTGCCGCCGGCGAGCCGGCGCGTGGCGAGGAGGCGGTCGCCCGGCTGCGGGGGCGGATGGACCGGGTGGCGGAGCGGACGGCGGGGCGCCCCCGGCCGCGGGTGCTGGCGCTGGAGTGGCTGGATCCCCCCTTCGCGCCGGGGCACTGGGTCCCGGAGATGGTGGAGCGCGCCGGGGCGGACAACCTGCTGGGGACGGCGGGCGGCCACTCCGTAGAGATCCCCTGGAGCGAGGCGGCGGGGCTCGACCCGGAGCACCTGGTGCTCGTCCCCTGCGGATACGCGCTGGAGCAGGCCCGTGCCGACGCGGACCGGAGCCGGGAGCGGCTGCGCGCGCTTGCCGGGGCGACCATCGACGCGGGGCGGGCGTGGGTGGGGAACAGCGCCTGCTTCAGCCGCTCGGGGCCGCGGGTGGTGGACGGGATCGAGGCGCTCGCCGCCGCCTTCCACCCGGAAGCCTTCCCCGGCTTCGACGCGGCGGGGACCCTGGAAGGGTGGCGGTAGGCGCGGGGCTTGCACCCGGCGCGCGTCGAGAAGGCCGGACACGCGGCCGCGATTCGCTTTCCCACGACGGAGGAGATCCCATGCGTCTGTCCACGCGGGTGCACGGAGTCCTGGACTACCTGGTCGGCGCTCTCCTGATCGCGCTCCCCTG
>JAFAYN010000030.1 GCA_019240375.1 Gemmatimonadota bacterium | reverse complement strand
CCGGGGATCAGCTGCTTGGGGAGGTAGCGGCCGATGTATGCGTCGTTGATCACCGGGAGGAGGTTGTCGTCCACCCACTGCCGCACGGTGTCGCGGATCATCCTCTGCTCTTCGGTGAGCAGGTCGTCTATGTCGTAGTAGTCTACGCCCTGGAACTTGGCCATTTCAGCGGACGGTTGGAGTACGAGAAAAGACGGACCGGCGAGAGCCCGGAATTATACGGGTTCTCGCCGGCCTGCGGCAACCTGCGGAGCGGGGGGGCTACTCGATGGTGTGCGACCCGTCGTCCTCGCTCTCGGGGGTGCCGCGGCGCGACTTGCGGAAGTCGGAGGTCGCCCACCAGAGGAGGATCACCCCCAGCGCCGTGTACACCACGGAGCCGATGGAGTGCGTCTTCCAGAAGGTGCCGAGGCCCACCCCCAGCAGGAGCCCGCCGACCACGGCCACGGTCACGACGATCCAGGGGGAGCGGAGGGGGGACACGCTCACCTCCGGGGCGACATGGCGCGGGCGCGGAGCACCTCGAAGGCGACGCGGCGCGCCACCTTGAGGGCCAGGAAGGCGAGCCCCACCCCGAGCACCACCCAGGCCATCATGAACAGGTGCCCGAACATCCCGGCCCACACCATCCACCCCAGGTACAGGAGCGCCACCGCCACGCACGCCACCCATCCCCACACGTTGGCGCGGGGGATGAGCTCCGCCCGGCAGGCGTCGCACCACCCGGTGGGATCCAGCTTCCCCTCCGGGGTCTCGGCGGCGCAGCGGCTGCAGGCGGAGACGTGCGGTGTGCTCACAGCCGGCGGATGATGGCGTCGGCGAACGAGTCGGTGCTCCCGCTCCCGCCCAGGTCGGGGGTGAGCGAGTCGCGCTCGTGGATGGTGGCCTCCAGCGCGGCGCGGATCCGCCCGGCCGCGTCGTGCTCGTCCATGTGCTGGAGCATCATCACCCCGGCCAGGAGGAGCGCGGCGGGGTTGGCGATCCCCTTCCCCGCGATGTCGGGCGCGGAGCCGTGCACCGCCTCGAAGATGGCGGCGTCCTTGCCGATGTTGGCGCCCGGGGCGAGCCCCAGCCCGCCCACCAGCCCGGCGATCTGGTCGGACAGGATGTCGCCGAACATGTTCTCGGTGACGATCACGTCGAAGCGGTACGGGTCCATCACCAGGAGCATGGCGGTGGCGTCGATGATCCGGTCCTCGAACTCGACGCGCCCCTCGTACTCCTTGGCCATCTCGCGCCCGATGTCGAGGAACAGCCCCTGGGTGTACTTGAGGATGTTCGCCTTGTGGGCCAGCGTGACCTTCTTGCGCCCGTGCGACACCGCGTACTCGAAGGCGTAGCGGAGGATGCGCTCGACGCCGAAGCGGGTGACGATCATCACCGACTCGGCGGCGGCACGCGGGTCGGTGCCGATCCCGACGTAGTGCTCGACGCCGCTGTACAGCCCCTCGGTGTTCTCGCGGATCAGGACCAGGTCGATCCCCTCGTAGCGCCCGCCGGGGACGATGGTGCGCGCCGGACGGACGTTGGAGTACAGGTCGAACTCCTTGCGGAGCGCGACGTTGATGGAGCGGAACCCGGTCCCGACGGGGGTGGTCAGTGGCCCCTTGAGGGCGAGCCGGTTGACCCGGATCGACTCCAGGGTCTCGTCGGGGATGGGGGTGTTGTGGGTCTGCAGGGCGGCCATCCCCGCCTCGCGCCGGTCCCAATCGATGGATACGCCGGTCGCCTCGATCACGCGGACCGTGGCGTCGGTAATGGAAGGACCGATCCCGTCGCCGGGAATCAGGGTGACTGTCTGTGCCATGAACCGAGCTTCGAAAAGGTATGGTGCGCGTCCGGCGTGGCGCCGCGGAGCCGGTACGCTATGGGCAAGGTACGTTCCATCCCGCGGCGTTCAGGAACCCGCCGCCGCGACCATCCGCGCCGCGAGCGCCGCCGCGGCGCTCGCAAGCGCCTGGGTGTCGGGCTGGGGACGGAGGTCGCCGTCGGCCTCGCCCCACCAGATCACGTCGCCGCTGCGCGAGTCGATCATCGCCGCCGAGAAGCGCACGCGCCCGCCCCCGCCGGCCGGGTCGCGGATCCACGCCGCGAAGCGGGGGAGCAGGACGAGCCGCGCGTCCACCAGCGCCCCGAAGCGCCGCAGCTCGCCGATCAGCGGCTCCACCGCCACGTGCTCCCGGTGGTGCACCAGCGGGTCGGCCGGGAGCGCGCGGGGATCCGAGGCGTACCCCGGGGCGTTGCGAAGCGCGCGCTGCAGCGCCGCCGGCGCGACCCAGGTCACCTTGGAGTCGCGCTCCCCCAGCGCGAACGTCAGCTCGTCAGAAGCCCGCTCGTCCGATCCGAAAGGGAGCGCCGGAGCCGCCTGGACCGGGAGCACCAGCACCTTCTGCCCCGTGATCCGCAGCGGAGGCACCGTGGCCTGGGCCGCGGGAACCGGAGCGGGTGCGGCCGCCGCGGCCGTGTCCGCGCTCGCGGCGGACGGTGGCGGTGCGGGTGCAGGGGCCGGGTGCGGGGCGCAGGCGGCGAGCGCGAGGAGGAGGAGGCCCCCTCCCACAGCCTGCCCCCTCGATCCCCCGCAAGCAGGGGAGGGGCTCAACCGCAACGGATTCGACTGCTTCCCCCTCTCCCAGCATTGGGAGAGGGGTGGCGCGGAGCGCCGGGGTGAGGGCCTGCGATGCCCTGGCCCGGTGCGCCCCCATCCGGCGGCCTTAGAGCCGCCACCTTCCCCCAATTCTGGGGGAAGGCTGAACTGCGGGAGAGTGGAGTGGGGGTCCCGCTGTTCCGTAGTTTCCGCCGTATCCAAAAAATCTTTAGCGGAGGGAGACCACGGTAGTATCGTGGGCTCGCTCCGCGGGCGGGGAGACCCGGGGCTGTTTCCGGGGCTCACCGACCCCGCGCAGGAGCCCGGCGCAGTTTGCCGGGCTCCGGAGCGGCCCCACACGCGCAACCATCCACCTACACCAGAGAAGAAAGCCGTCAAAGCAGGTGCCCCCCGTCCACCGGGATGACCGCCCCCGTGATGTGCCGCGCCAGCTCGGAGCACAGAAAAACCACCACGTTCGCCACGTCCTGCGGGTCCCCCAGACGTCCTAAAACAGCACGCTCCCGAGCCGTGTCCAGGATCTCCGCCGGCACGCCGCTGGTCAGACGGGTGGTGCGGATGTACCCCGGAGCCACCGCGTTGACGTTGACGTTGCTAGGCCCCAGCTCCACCGCAGCGGAGCGCGTAAGCCCCAGCAGCCCCGCCTTGGAAGCGCTGTAGTTGGCCAGCCCGAACTCGCTCCGGATCCCGTGCACCGAGGACACGTTGACGATCTTCCCGTCGTGCTGCCGCCGGAAGTGCGGCGCCGCTGCCCGGATCATGTTGAACGCCCCGGTCAGGTTGGTGTCCAGCACGGAACGCCACTTCTCGTCGCTGAGCCGCCAGAGCGCCCCGTCGCGCCCGATCCCGGCGTTGTTCACCAGGATGTTCAGCCCCCCGAAGCGCTCGATCACCGTGTCCACGAAGCGCTCCACCGCGTGCGAGTCGCGCACGTCGCACTCCTCGCAGATCACGCGCACCTCGAGCTGCGCGATCTCGCTGGCGGTGCGGTCGGCCTCCTCCTCGATCTCGCCCGACTCGTCGTACGCGAAGAAGTTGAAGGCGACGTGCACTCCATGCCGGGCCAGCTCCAGCGCGATCGCCCGCCCGATCCCCGTGGCGCCGCCGGTCACGATGGCGAAGCGCCCGCGCAGCGACGAGCCGTACCTGACCGGCTGGGGCTGGGTTTCCGGGTCCTCGCTGACCTCCTCCAGGAGCGCTTCCACCGGGTCGGCGATGACGATGTCGGTCAGCTGCGGCGGGGTGGACGAGGACGCGACGGGATCGCCGCTCTCAGGACCGGGGTGTGGGGGTCCGGGAGAACGAGGCATGGACCGAGGAGGTTGGCAGTGAAGAAGCCGTTGCACGGACGGGGATTGTACCCTGCGCCACCGTGTCCGGCAAGCCGGAAGCCGCGCGGAGGGCGGCTTCCGGGTACCGTTTCCCTCGCCCCGGGCCGCAACTTCTGCGCCCACCGGGGGCAGGCCGCGCGCCGCCCGGAATCTGTAACGGCGGGGTAACGGAAGACACCGGCCGGAGGGGGCGGCCTTTCGGGGGTGTGTGGCAGGGTGTAATTTCCCACCCCGTCGGACCCCCGCTCCGGCGCCCCCCGGTGCATGGACGGGGACTTGCAGCACTCCCGCGATCCGTACGACGGCGGCTGCCGCTCCTCACGGTCGCACATCACAACAGGAAACTTCGTATGGGTCTGATCCCTCGCGACGAGAAGTTCTTTGATCTTTTTTCGGCGCTCGCGGAGCGTCTCGCCGGCTCGGCCAAGCTGATCCACCAGCTCTTCGCCGATCCGCAGAACCTCACGCAGCACGTGCAGGCCATCAAGGACCTGGAGCACGAGGCCGACAACCTGACGCACGACGTCATCGACCGGCTGGACCGCAGCTTCGTGACGCCGTTGGACCGCGAGGACATCCACCTGCTCGCCTCGCGGCTGGACGACGTGATCGACCTGCTGGACGGCACCGCGCGCCGGGCGCAGATGTTCCACATCACCGAGACGCGCGAGCCGGCGCGGCGCCTTTCGGAGGTGCTGGTGCGCGCCGCGGACTGCATCGTGGTCGCCGTGGCCGGGATGAAGAACCAGAAGGTGGTGGTGGAAAGGGCGCGCGAGCTGAAGCAGCTGGAGGAGGAAGGCGACGCCATCTACCACTCCGCCATCGGCGACCTGTTCGCGGGGAGCCCGGACGCGCTGGAAGTGATCAAGTGGAAGGATCTCTACGACAAGCTGGAGGACGCGCTCGACCAGTGCGAGGACGTGGCCAACGTGCTCGAGAGCATCTCGATCAAGAACAGCTGACCGTGATTACCTACGTCGTAGCGATCGTCGTCATCGCCTTCCTCTTCGACTTCATCAACGGGTTCCACGACTCGGCGAACTCGATCGCGACCATCGTGGGCACGCGCGTGCTCAACCCGGTCGCCGCGGTCCTGTGGGCCGCGCTGTTCAACTTCTCGGCCCTGTTCGTGGTGAAGACCGCGGTGGCGAAGGCGGTGGCGACGGGGTTCATCGATCCCTCGATCGTGGACCCGAACCTGATGCTGGGCGCGCTGCTCGGCGCCATCATCTGGAACCTGATCACCTGGTACTACGGGATCCCGTCCAGCTCGTCGCACGCGCTGATCGGCGGACTGGCGGGCGCGGCGATCGCCAAGGCGGGCTTTTCCGGGATCACCTGGGGGCACAAGTGGGTGGAGACGCTGTCGGCCATCGCGCTCTCGCCGCTCATCGGCATGCTCATGGGGCTGCTGCTCATGGTCATCGTGCTGAACCTGTTCCAGCGCGCGAGGCCCAGCTCGGTGGACCGCCTGTTCCGCCCGGCGCAGCTCCTCAGCTCGGGGCTGCTCTCGCTGGCGCACGGCGGCAACGACGCGCAGAAGACCATGGGGATCATCGTCGGCCTGCTGGCATCGCCGCCGGTGCAGGCGGCCTTCCGCAACGAAACGGGGATCCTGCACCACCTGTACCTGTCGCGTCCCGACATCACCCCGCCGCTCTGGGTGGAGCTGGGGGCGTATACGGCGATCTCGCTGGGGACGCTCTTCGGCGGGTGGCGGATCGTGCACACCATGGGCTCGCGCATCACCCGGCTGCGCCCGGTGGGCGGCTTCTGCGCCGAGACGGCCGGGGCGATCGTGATCCTCAGCGCGTCGAAGTTCGGGATCCCGGTGAGCACCACGCACACGATCACGGGATCGATCGTGGGCGTCGGGATGACGCAGCGGCTTTCGGCGGTGCGGTGGGCGCTGGCGGGGCGGATCGTGTGGGCGTGGATCGTTACGATCCCGGCCGCGGGAATCATTGCCGCGCTCTCGTACTGGTTGCTTCACACGGTGGGGCCTTCGTTCTGAGCTTTGTCTTTTCGGTGGTTGGTGGGGGTTGTTGGATGACGAGCCCGTCGGGAGAGCGATCTTCCGGCGGGCTTTTTCGTTCGTGGTGGTGGGTCTGGCGGGCCGCTCCAGAGCCCGGCGGTACTGCTGCCGGTCTCTTCCGCGGGGCCGGTGAGCCTGCCAAACTACCGGCAGTCTCCCCAGCCCGGAGTGAGCCTCGCAAACAGCCGCGAGTCTCCCTCCGTAACATCTTCTGGGAAAAGCAATGAACGGCGACAACGGCGGGGGGTCGGCGTCCACGTGAGATGCCGACCCTTCCGCTCATCCGGCACCGCCGGGCTTGTAAAAAGCCCGGCTAGTAACGGCGGGCGTCCTCCGGGCGCATTCCGCCCGACAGGGCGGTCGTAGTCCCGAGCCGGGGGTTTCATACCCCCGGCGATCTCGCGTTAGAAAGCGTTCGCGTAGCTCACGAACTTGAACCGCCCCGCCCGCTCGATGATCCCCCCGAACAGGCGCGCCTCCTCCACCTTCCCCTGCCCCTCCGGCCGGATACGCACCAGGCAGCCGTTCCAGATCCGGTTCTCCCCCTGCACCTCGGGCTTCTCGTCGCATCGGTAGCCGGCGTAATGCAGCGGCTTTCCGCCCAGCTCGCGGAAGGCCCGGAACACACCCTTGCGGTTGCTGCTCTGGAGCTGGAACCACATCAGCGCGGGCGGCAGCTCGTACGGCGGCTTCGACTGCGGGGTGGTCGGGTAGTACAGGTACGCGAACTCGGCGCGGTCCAGCACCAGCGGCTCCAGCGCGCTGGTGTCGTTCGCCTGCAGGGCGCCGACGTAGCGCGCCACCAGCGAGTCGCGGCTGGCGACGCCGGCCAGCTCCGTGGGCGTCGTGGGGAGGTCGGCGCGGAAGCGGCGCAGCAGTTCCTGCACCGGGAGGGCGCTGTCCACCACCGCGGGCTGGCTTGTGGTGGGCCGTGAAGCGGCGGCGGCGTCGTGCTCAGCCGCGCTCCCGTCGCGCCCCCCGCACGCGGCCAGCACCACGCACGAAAGCGCCAGCCCCGCGCGCAGTTCAGCCTTCCCCCAGAATTGGGGGAAGGTGGCGCGCAGCGCCGGATGGGGGCGGTCGTTGCAGTTCTCCCCCTTTCTCCTGCTTGCGGGGGAAAGGGGGATGGGGGGATAGGGGGCCTGCCAGCCCCCGCTGAAGAATCTCGAGTTCATCGATCCGTAAATCCTGGAAACGGGAGGCGGCCGGACCCCGTGCGGGGTCCGGCCGCGGTCATGTCCGTGCCGTGTCGGTCAGTTGCGATAGTAGACCGTCCACCCGTCCCACCACTTCGTGCCGGCCGGGTCGGCGGCGCCCACGTACGAGGTGGCCGCCAGCGTCCCACCGAAGTAGCCCGTTACGCGGCCCGCGATCTTCGTCCCGGTGAAGGAGGCGAGGCCGCCGCTCGCCGCGGCGGAGCCGGCGGCGGGCTGCCAGTTGAGCGTGCCGGCGGTCGGGACCACGCCGGCAGCCGGGAGCCCCGCGAACAGGGAGCCCACCCCACTCACCTGGCGGATGTTGTTGGCCGGGACGTCCAGGACCGGTCCCAGGTTGCGGCCGGCGACCTCGAAGGTGGCGCCGTTGTCGGAGGAGATCACGTTGCGCACCATCAGGCTGTCCACGTCCAGGAGCGCCTTGGTCTCGGCGTCGCGGAGCGAGAACGCCACCCCCGGCCAGCGGCCGATGATCCCGTTCACCAGCGTCCCGCCCGAGCCGCGGCGGATCACCGCGCCGTTCCCGTCCGTCGCCTGGAAGACGCCCGGCCCCGGCCCGATCACGGTGAAGTTGGCCCACACCGGCATCGAGTACGGCTGGTTCCCGTAGGTGCAGCCGGCCTTGTCGTTCA
>JAFAYN010000564.1 GCA_019240375.1 Gemmatimonadota bacterium | reverse complement strand
CGAGGGGATGAGCCGGGACGCGAGCCGAGCGGGGATCGAGTTCCCGGTGATCACCGGCGACACCCGGATCCCGCACGCCGCCGTAATCCTGACGCAGGTGGGGCCGCTGAACCCGTCGTTCGTCGTCCCCGCGGCGTACTTCTACGCCCTGGGCGCGCTCCTCCCCGTGCAGGTGACGCCGCAGCAGCGCTACCAGATGGCCCGGCTGCAGGGGGAGGCGCGGGTGCTGGCCGAGGTGCAGGCGAACGTGGACGCGGGGGTCGTCACCGTCCCCGTGGCGCCGCTTGCGACGCCCGGCCCGGCCATCAACCCGAACCAGGCCGCGCGCCGGCTCCACGCCCTCGCCGCCTCCGACGCCGAGGGCCCTTCCATCCCCCTGGCGCCGCCGGTCACCGCGCTGGTGACGGACTGGCTCGCCCACGGGGGACCCACCCCGGACATCGACACCGCCTTCTGGGCGGTGGAGGCCGCGGCCAAGCCGGCCGCGTACCTGGAGCTCCTCCTCCAGGTGATCACCGAGGCGCACACGCCGCTCGTCCAGGCCCTCAAGGCGCCGCCGTTCGGGATCGCCACGGTGGCCCAGCTCCGCGCCCTCACCGACCAGCAGTGGCGCACCCTGTTCCTGGGTCCGCCCCCGCACGTCGCCCTCCTCCCCCCGTTCACCAAGCCCGGGACCCCCGAGGAGCGCGCGGAGGCCTTCATCCGCCACCTCCACGACTTCTTCACCGTCCCCCTGTCGCCGCCCGCGCCGCCGGTGCCGGACGTGCTCGCCCCCGCGCTGCTGGGCCGGTCCCTCCACGACGTGCTCGACGCGTTCATGGCGGCGTACCAGCTCCACGCCGGGGGGCCGTTCGTGTTCGGCGGCGCCATCAACCCCGGGGCGCGGGCGCAGGCGGTGGTGGACGTCTTCCCGGGCGACGCGGCGGCGCAGGCGTGGCTGGAGCAGGCCCTCGCGACCGTGGACGCCCTCTTCCGCGTGACCGACGTCGGCGGGGCCGCCGAGCTCCACTTTTCGCTGATGGAGGCGCTGTTCGCGCGGGGGTTCACCGGCCCCGCTGACATCGCCGGGCTCACCCTCGACCAGTTCCAGGACGCGCTGACCGGGACCGTCGCGTACCCGTTCGCGTCCGCCATCTACGCCAAGGCCGGCGTCGTGCCGCCCTCCGCGCCCGGCAAGGAGGGGTTCCACCCCGTCAACCCCGACGGGACGCTCACCGACTGCGTCCCCCCCCTCCACCTGTCGCCCTTCGGCCCGGTGGAGTACCTGGCCGAGCTCCTGCGCGTGGGCGAGGGCTCCACCTGCGACGCCCCGTTCCGGCCGCAGGGGAAGACGCTGGGCGCGCTGCTGGAGGGGCGCCGCGGCCCCCTGGGAGACCTGCACGCGACCCGCGCCAACCTGGAAACGCCGCTCCCCCTGGTCGACCTGGTGAACGAGAGCCTGGAGGCGCTCGCCGCCGGCCTCCCGGGCGCCACGGGCGGCGCCGTGTACGACACCGCCTCCGACGCGCTGGCCGGCCACCTCCTCCGGCCGTACGAGGGGGAGCCCGCCCCGGGGGAGTTCCAGCACGACCCGGCGACGCTGTTCGCGGCGCTCCCCGAGCACTCCTCCCCCGCCACCCCGGTGGAGAAGCCCGGCGCCTACGACCTGCTCCGGACCGACTTCACCGCGCCCCTCCTCCCGTACCACCAGCCGCTGGACGTCGCGCGCCTCACCCTGGGGGCGCTGGGGACCTCGCGGTTCGCCACCCTGCGCACCTTCCGCCGCGACATCACCGAGCCGGCGCTGGACCCGGCGCACGAGCCCGCGGAGTTCCAGCGCCACCTCTGGCGCTACCCGGTGCGCTTCCCCATCGCCCTGGAGTACCTGCGCGTTTCCGCCGAGGAGTACGCGCTCCTCTACGCGCAGGACGTGGTCACCTCCCCCACACCCGGGCACCTCCTGCTGCGCGAGCTGTTCGGGTTCGACGCGGACGTGTCCGACGGGGAGCAGTGGACGCAGGTGGTGCTCCGCGTCCCCGAGTTCCTGCGGCGCACCGGGCTGGCGTACTGCGACTTCCTGGAGCTGTGGCGCTCGGAGTTCGTCCCCTTCCACGCTTCCGGCCAGGAGCCGGACTTCCCCGAGTGCCTCCCCTGCTGCCCGGACCACCTGCAGATCGTCTTCGATCCCCCGCTCGACGTCCTGGTGGCGCTGCGCAAGCTGGCGGTCTTCATCCGTCTCTGGCGGCGCCTCCGCGAGGGAGCGTGCCCCGGGATCACCTTCGCGCAGCTCCGGGACGTCTGCGACGTCCTGGTGCTGTTCGACGGCGACAGCGTCAACCCCGGGTTCCTGCGGCAGCTCGCCGCGCTCCTGATCCTGCGCGAGATGATGCTGCTCCCGCTGGACGACGGCGCCGGGGCGGCCCCGGGCGCGACCGGCGCGGACCGTACCCACCTCCTGGCGCTGTGGGCGGGCCCCGCCGCGGCGAAGCGGGACTGGGCGGTCGCCACGCTCCTGGAGCACATCGACGCCTACGCCGAGGCGCGCTACCCCGAGCTCGAGCGCGCGCCCGAGCTGATCAAGCTCCTCGCCGAGAACCTGGACCCGCTCTCGCGCCTGGCGGGGTTCGACCCGGGGACGCCCTCCGACACCTGGGACGCGCACCCCACGCACACGCTCCGCTTCGTGGAGGTGCTCGCCAAGATCTACACCTCCGGGTGCACGGTGGGGGAGGTCCTCTTCCTCTTCACCCCCGCGGAGCACCTGGCGGGCGACGACCCCTTCCGGCTCACCGACCCAGGAGAGGCGGTGGAGGATCCCCTCGACCTCCCCGAGGACGAGACGGACTTCCGGCTCTGGTCGCTGCGGGAGCGGCTGCTGGCGGTGGACCCGGACGAGGACGAGGCCGCGCGCTGGAGCTGGCCGCGGATCGTGGCGTCGCTGCGCGACGAGTTCGGGTTCACCCCCCCGGGTCCCCCCGACCCGCTGGACGCCTTCGGCGCGCACTTCTTCCCCTCCGTGCTGGAGGGCGCAGGGCAGCCCGTTCCGCTCGCGGCCCGCCAGTACCGCGTCCCCCTGCCCGCGGCGGCGACGGCCCCGTTGATGTGGAACACCCCCCCGTCCGGCCCCTTCCACTACGACACCTCGGCCGGGGAGCTCTGGACGCAGCTCCCGCTGCGCGACGAGGCGGTGGTGGAGGCGCTCCAGGACATGCGCCCCCTCGCCGTGGTGGAGCAGGACGCCGTGCGCGACCTGTACTTCGCGCCGCGCGTGGAGCTCGCCCGCCTTTCCTTCCTCTTCGCCGGCTTCGCGGAGGCGGTGGAGCGGCTGGTCCACGAGCCGGACGAGGAGGCGCGCTGGCGGTACTTCCGCCGCGAGTTCGCCCGGTTCCACCAGCGCTGCCGCGTGATCGCCCGGCACCTGGCCGCGCACGCCGGGAGCGAGGCCGGGGTGGAGGACGGCGAGGGCGAGGCGGTCGCGTGGAAGGTGCTGCGCGAGCTGTACGCCGACGAGAACTTCGGCAAGACGCCGTGGGAGGACGACTCCGGGGAGCCCCCGGCGGTGACGTGGGGGCCGCGGCCGCACGGCGGCGCCTTCGCCGCCCTCCTGGGGCTCACGGGAACCGGGCTCCTGGCCGAGTTCAGCGTCAAGGGGGCCCCGGTGTGGCGGGAGCTGAGCGGCTCGCTGACCGCGTTCGGCGAGGAGCGCAGCCGGTGGAACACCCCCGTGCCGCTCGTCCTCCCGTCGCTGGACCTGGCGCTCACCCCCGAGCAGCAGCGGCTGGTGGTGGTCCGCAACGGGATGGCGCTGCGCGACGTGAACGGCGAACCGCTCGGTGGGGCGCAGCCGTTCCGGGTCCGCTGGACCGGGGTGTTGATGGTGGAGGAGCCCGGCCGGTACCGCTTCCGCGCGGGCGGCCCCACCCCCGGCGCGGAGGCCCCCGACCTGGAAGCGGCGGAGCACCAGCGGTGGCGGCTGACGCTGAAGCGGGGGCAGAAGAGCTGGATCCTCCTGAACCGCGGCTGGGAGGGGGAAGACGCCCCGGACGCCGTCTCGGGCGAGCTGGCGATGAAGCGTGGCGCGTACGACATCGTGGTGGAGCTGGAGCAGCGGGAGCCGGCCTTCGCCCGCCCGGAGGAGGTCTGCCCCCGGCACTGCGGCTTCCAGATCAAGTACACGGGACCGGACACCGGCGGGGAGCTGGCCGTCGTCCCCCTCGACAAGCTGTTCCGGGACCGGAAGTCGGAAACGCTGGGGAAGGGGATCCGGGTGGCCGGCGCCGCCGCGGACTACCTGAAGCTGCACTACACCAGCACCCTGCGCGACATGCGCCGGACGTACACCCGGGCCTTCAAGGCGGTGCTCTTCGCCCGCCGGTTCGGCCTCTCCGCCCGGCCCATCCCGGGGGACCGCCAGTCGGAGCCGGGGTACCTGCTGGCCCACCCGGCGCAGTTCCTGGGGACCTCGTACCCCCGGACCGGCCCCGCGTCGTTCGGGGTCCACCACGCGTACCTCGACTTCGACCTCGTCCCGGTCACCGACCCGTACCGTCCGCCCGAGGCGGCGCTGGACGGGCGCCAGCAGCCCAGCCGGAAGCGCCAGGCGGCGCTCTTCGACTGGTGGGAGCGCGTCTGGGACTACACCCTGATGCGCGCCGAGGCCCGGTGCTCGCGCGAGCGGCCGGCGTGGCTCCTCTTCTACGAGGCCTCCGAGCGGCAGCCGGACGATCCGCCGCAGCTCGTCCGGCACCTGGGGGTGGACGTCCGGCACGCGCCGCTGGTGCTGACCTACTTCGCCACCCCCGCCCCGTACACCCTGACCACGCCGGACCTGGAGGACGAGCGCTGGGCCGTGCGCGTGTGGCAGGGGGAGAAGTGGATCCGGCGGATGACCCGGCACTTCTTCCCCCGGTGGATCGGCGACGCCCGGCCGTACCTCTGGGCCGCCGACGACCCGAACCAGCCCGGCGGCGCGCCCCCGGAGTCGGGGAACCGGAACCTGACCCGGTTCGTGCAGGACGGCCTGTTCGAGAACGGGCCCCCGCGCCGCTACGAGGACCTCGCCCGGCTCGACGACCGGCTGCGCGAGCGGGCGCGCGCGGCGCTGACGGCGTACCTGTGCGGGATGAACCGCGTCGTCCTCCCCTGGGGCGGCCACGCCGCCACCCCGCGCGACCTGACCGACCTCCTCCTCCAGGACGTGGAGGTGGGGACGTGCCAGCGGGCGAGCCGGATCGAGGAGGCGGTGGGCGCGGTGCAGAAGTTCGTGCAGCGCGCCCGCCTGGGGCTGGAGCCGGGCTTCGCCGTGACGCCGGCCTTCGCGCTCCTCTGGGACCGGCTGTTCTCCTCGTTCCGGGTGTGGGAGGCGTGCCGGCGGCGCCAGGTGTACCGCGAGAACTGGATCGCCTGGGACGAGCTGGAGAAGGCGCGCCGGAGCGAGGCGTTCCGGTTCCTGGAGTCCGAGCTGCGCCGCGCGGCGCTGACGGTTCCGGTCCCCGGCGGGATGGAGTACTGGCCGGGGAAGCGCCCCCCCCCGCACCCCGGCCTCACCCTGCTGCAGGCGAGGGAGCCGGCGGGGATGCGCCTCCTCCCGCCGGGACCGGAGCCCGAGGGGCTGGACCTGATGGGGACGCCGGAAAGGGACGCGCGTCCCTCCTGGCTGGCGCCGCTCTCCCGCCGCTTCGACCGCTACCCCACCCCCGGCGGGGGAAACAACCCCGACCGCCCCACCCACGACCCGGGGAACGACCCCGCCGGTCCGGTCCGGGCCCCCGTGGGCGGCTCCGAGCGCCCGGTCCGGGAGCGCAGCCGCGCGCGGAAGTCGTCCGCCCGGAACGCTCCCGCGCAGGATCGCCAGGAGGTCGTGAACCCGGCCGGGCAGGCGGCCGTGGTCGCGGCGCCCATGCCGGTCCCGCTGGAGCGCCTCCCGCTCTGGATCCAGGCCGCGATCCGGCTGGGGATCCGCTTCGTGCGGGTGGCGGCGGCGGGCGTCCCCCCGGGCTCGGCGGGGTTCGAGCCACGCGAGGCGCACGTCGCGGGCTCGTGCTGCGTGGAGTGCGGGCGCGTTCACCCGCCCGTGGTGGACGAGTACTACTTCTGGCTGGCGGACGCGCGCTACTTCTCCGCCGCCGACGAGGTCCAGGACGCCGACCAGGGGATCGCCCAGGAGGGCGACGCCTCCGCCTGGCACGACCCGGCGCGGCTCCCCGCGCTCCTGGCATGGGAGTCCCGGCCCGCGGTGCACCTCTTCTGGAGCCGCTTCCACAACGGCGAGTTCAAGCAGCGGCGCCGCTCGGACGAGGCGCTGCACGTCGCTCCGGCGGGCCCCCGCCCGCAGCTCGACTTCATGGGGCGGACGGGGGATTCGCTCCGCTTCGCGGTGAGCGCCGGCATGACGCCGCCGGGGTACACCGATCCCACCGCGCCCGGCTTCCGCTACGACATGGCGACCGACGGCGCGGTGGTCCTGCCGCTGGTGGTCCCGCCGCCCGCGCCCGCGACCCCCTTCCCCGGCGGCCTCGGCTCGTACCCGTACTTCGCGTACTTCGAGCCCGGCGCGCCCCTCCTCCCGCTCACCGTGTTCAGCGAGGCAACCACCGTCGCGGGGAACCTCCGCGCCCACTGCCGCTTCGAGGCGGCGCTGAAGTGGTACGAGGTGGTCCACGACCCGGTCCGGGGGAACTCCACCTGGGCGCAGTGCCCACCACGCCGCCCCTCGGAGCCGCCGGGGACCGGCGTCCCCACGAACCACCTCCCCCTGACGAACGTCCCCGCGACCGACGCCTCCGGGCGGACCCCGACCCCGGCCACGGGGGTCCCGGTCGGCGAGGGCGAGGTCCTCGTCCGGCTCCCGCCCGTGGGAGGCGGGCGGCGCCGGCCCGACCTCCCGTGCTGCCCCAGCGCCCCGGTCGGCGACGAGGTCGCGCGCCGGAGGGCGGTCACGCTGGAGTACCTGGAGACGCTCCTCCAGTGGGGCGACGCGCTGATGTGCCGCAACACCCCCGAGGCGTTCGGTCAGGCCACGGTGGTGTTCGACACCATGCGCCGGATCCTGGGCCCGCGTCCGCTCACCCTCCTCGCCCGGGACGACGATCCCCCGCAGACGGTGGCCACGTTCGTCGCGCGCCCCCCGTCGCTGAATCCGCGGCTCCTTTCCCTGTACGACCGCGCGCAGGACCGGCTCTCGCTGGTGCACCACTGCCTGAACGGGCGGCGGCTCCGGAGCGGGACGCCCGGGATCGACATGCCGTTCTTCGGCGACTCGCCCTTCCGCGACGGGTGGAGGCACACGATGGAGCCCTGCGCGGACGAGGGCGACGGGTGCGTCTCGTGCTGCAAGCCGTACCGCTTCCTCTTCCTGGTCCAGAAGGCGGCCGAGTTCGCGGCGGAGGTGCGGGGCTTCGGCGCGGCGCTCCTGGCCGCGTACGAGAAGGGCGACGCGGAGTACCTGGCCTCCATGCGGGCCATGCACGAGCGGCAGCTCCTGGAGCTGGCGCTGGAAGTGCGCCAGAACCAGTGGCGCGAGGCCGACTGGCAGGTGCAGGCGCTCCAGAAGGCCAGGGAGGGCGCCCAGACGCGCCAGCGCTACTACCGGACGCTCCTCGCCAACGGGCTGAACGCCGGCGAGCTGGGGTACGAGGCGCTCACGGGCGTGTCGATGGCGTCGCGCACGGCGGGGACCATCTCCGAGGGGATCGCGCAGGGGATCGGGATGATCCCGGATATGTTCATGGGGGTCGCGGGGATCGCGGGGACGCCGCTGGAGTTCAACCAGCTCCCCGTCGGCAACAAGCTGGCGGCGGCGTTCGTGACGGCCGCCCGCATCCTGAACGCGCTGGCCGAAATCGCCAGCACCGGCGCCTCGCTGAGCGCGACCGAAGGGGGGTGGGACCGGCGCGAGGCGGAGTGGCGCCACCAGGTGGAGGTGATCGGGATCGAGATCGAGCAGATCGAGCGGCAGATCCTGGCCGCCGAGCGCAGGCGCGACATCGCGCGCCGCGAGCTCGACAACCACCGGACGCAGATCGAGAACGCCACCGAGGTCCTGGACTTCCTGCGCGACAAGTTCACCAGCCACGAGCTGTACCTGTACCTGCAGCAGGAGACCGCCGCCCTGCACCGCCAGATGTACGAGCTGGCGGTGGAGACGGCGCGGCAGGCGCAGCGCGCCTTCAACTACGAGCGCGGCTACGCGACGCAGTCGTTCCTCCCCACCGACGGCTGGGACGGCCTGCACGAGGCGCTGCTGGCGGGCGACCGGCTGCTGGTGGCGGTGCGCGGGATGGAGAAGGCGTACTACAACGAGAACTGCCGCGAGTACGAGCTGACCAAGCACCTGTCGCTGCGGCTCCACTTCCCGGAGGCCTTCCTCCGCCTGCAGACCACCGGCCGCTGCGAGATCGAGGTCCCCGAGTGGATGTTCGACCTGGACTACCCGGGGCACTACATGCGGCGGATCCGCAACGCGAGCGTCACCATCCCCGCCGTGGTCGGCCCGTATACGGGGGTACACTGCCGCCTGACGCTCCTGAGCAGCACCACGCGCCGCGACCCGCGCCTGGTGGAGCCGCCGGTGCCGTGCTGCGACGAGTGCCGCCCCGCGGACGGGTACCTGCCGCTCCCGGACGACCCGAGGATCGTGAAGTCGTACGCCGCGACCGAGGCGATCGCCACCTCCAGCGGGCAGAACGACTCGGGGCTGTTCGAGCTGAGCTTCCGCGACGAGCGCTACCTCCCCTTCGAGTTCGCGGGCGCGGTGAGCCGCTGGCGGATCGAGCTCCCGCCCGAGAACAACCTGTGGCCGGCGGAAACGCTGAGCGACTTCGTGCTGCACCTGAACTACACGGCCCGCGAGGGGGGCGACGTCCTCCGCCGCGCGGCGAACCGGGCGGCGCAGCGGCACCTCCCCGACAGCGGGGTGCGCCTGTTCAACGTCCGGAACGAGATGCCCGACGCGTGGCAGGGCTTCCTCGCCCGCCCCGGCGACCCCCCGGGCGAGCTCCGCGTGCGGCTGGGGCGGAGCATGTTCCCCTTCCTCCCGGGGTCGCGGGGCCCCCTGCGCGTCCACCGGCTGGAGCTGTTCCTGGAGGCGCGGGGCGCGACGCCGAGCCGGAGCCTGGAGGTGGACTTCTTCGAGTGGCGCGGGCGAGGGCACCACGACGCCGAGTGCGAGCGCCACACCGTGACGTGCGTGGCCAGCTCCGAGTGGCCGCACCTGTACCACGGGGTGCTGGAGATCCCGCTGGGGCCGCTCGACGAGCAGGGGATCTCCGAGGTGGGGTGGTTCCGCTTCCCGCCCCACGCGGCCGAGGTGGAGCGGGCCTTCCTCCTCTTCGGGTACCGGGTGGGCGGGGCGCCCCACTGCGCCTGCCGCTGACCCGGGCCTCCCACGCAACGCCGCCCCCGCCGGAAGTCCCGGCGGGGGCGGCGGCGGACCCGGTTAGGCGCGTGCGGCGCGG
Organism: Gemmatimonadota bacterium; assembly: GCA_019240375.1. Classification (GTDB taxonomy): domain Bacteria; phylum Gemmatimonadota; class Gemmatimonadetes; order Longimicrobiales; family Longimicrobiaceae; genus JAFAYN01. Next base: position 2,607 of record JAFAYN010000564.1, on the reverse strand, counting down.
ATGCCGTCGGCGCACGCCAGCCAGCGGGGCACGTCCTCGTCTTCCCCATCCTCCAGCGCCCAGCAGGCCGCCACCACCGCCAGCACGTACCCCCAGTCCCGGAGGCGGACGGCATCGAACCCCGTCTCGTCGGCGAGCTGGCGGATGCGCCGCTCGGTGAGGGCGTCCCGGTCGGCGCGGGCGAGGAGCCAGGAGCGCGGGTTCCGGAGGAGGGCGGCGGCCTCCGCTTCGGGGGGGCCGAGCACCCCCTTGGGATCCACCGCCAGCCACGGCGCCCTCTCCGCGGCGACGACGTTCCCCTGGTGCAGGTCGCCGTGCAGCACCGTCCACGCCCCATCGCCGGCAAGGAGGTCGGCAGCTATGGCGTCGGCCTCGCGGACGGCCGTGCGCAGGGCGAGCGGCGCGCCCGCAGCCGGCAGCGCGCCGAGCCGCGCGGTCCAGTCGGTGATGGGGGGCAGGGTGTCCGCCGGGCCGGTGGGCGGAGCCTGCTGGAGCTGCCGGATCACCGCGGCCGCGATCCGGGTGGCCTCCTCGTCGCTCCGCCTGCAGAGCCGATCGAGCGGCGTCCCCGGTACGGCGCGCTCCATGAGCAGCGCTCCGCCGGCCGGGTCCGCCGCTTCCAGGCGCACCGCGCCCGCGCCGCCCCAGTGGCCGAGCGCCACGGCCTCGTGCGCGGCCCAGGGCGTCGGAGGGGAGAGCTTGAGCACCAGGGGGGCTCCGTCCGCGCCGGTGGCAGGGAGGAGATAGCTGAGGGTGGCGCCGGGGAGGGGCGCGGGCCCGAGTGTCAGCGACCAGCGCCCGGCGTACTCCGCCACCCGCGCCGGGAGCGTACGCACCCACTCCGCGCCGTCCGCCCCGTAGGCGGCGCGCACGCGCTCGGCGAGGCGTTCCGGGATCCGCACGTCGGTCGCCTCCGGGGTGCAGTCCGTCGCGATGGGCCGTGCAGCGCCGCCGCGCAGACCTTCAGGCGGCTCCGGCCGGAACCGGTCCGGCCACGGAGAGGTGCAGGTACGCTTCGATCGGCTCCGGGTGCTCCTCCGCGAGCACGGTGGACACGTACGCCTCCCGCTCGAACCAGAGCACCTGCAGGTCCCACACGCAGAAGGACTCGCTCCCCCGGGCAGGCCGCCATCCCGCTCCCTCTTCACGAACGAAGATCCGCACCGGCAGCTCGTTCTCCCGGTCCCACCACCCCAGGACGATGTAGTCCGCGTTCCGCCCCTGGTGCGCCACCAGGAAGCCGAGGCCGGGGCGCTCCGGGGTGACGGCCGGCGCGGGGAGCGTGGCCAGGGCCAGCTCGATCCCGGATGCGAACGTGTCGCGGTTCAGCGGCGTCGGGTCGCAGGTGATCTCGTACTGCTTCAGGCGCCAGCCGGCGTGCGGATGGACGCCGTCATACCGGATGGGGCGCGGTCGGTAGGGGTGCATACGGGCTCTCTGGGAGCAGGTGTGGTGCGACGGGCTCCCCGTCATTCCGTGGGGATCAACGTTCCGATGATGCTCAGGAGGAGAATGATGCCTCCGAGAACGATTCCGACGATGTTCAACACCGAGTAGCTCTCGTTCACGGGGCCCGGATTCGTGCTTTTCGCGTTCGCCTTGTTGATGACGCGCTGAACGAGAACGAGCGGAACGAAGGACAGGAACGTGACCAGCCAGTAGGGGTCCGGAAGCCTCCACGCGGCCGAGAGCACCAGGAAGGCCACCCCCATCTCACCCGCGCTCCATCCCACGGACACCCGCAGGTTGCGAGCCTCGGACGGGACATCCTCGAAGAGCGAGAACGCGAAGATGGGGGCGAAGAACGCGCGCCAGAAAGGGCTCACGTCGCTCTTCCGCACCTGCTTCCGGAGCCGCCAGTTGCGGTAGAACCAGTACGGCTCGTACAGGCCCAGGGTAGCCAGACACAACAAAGCCAGCTTCACCTCGCTCATGGGATGCAGGCCGATCTCCGGGAGTGCGGCCCAACTCGGCGAACCCGTGGCCGTAACGACCGGAGCATGGCGAGCAGGGATGCCGACGCGGCCGAGCGCGGGAGGCGCGGGTGCCACATCGGCCAGGGCGGCGATCGGCCGGGCGCAACGCGGGCAGGCGGCGGCCAGAGAAGACACCTCGGTACCACAGTCGGGACAGGAGATCAGGGCCATGAACAGGGGAAAGGAGTGGGACGTGTGATCGTGCTTATAGAGGTCCGCCGCCGTGATATGGCGACGAAAGAGCCCGACAGCGCCCGCAGCCGTGCTGCTCGCGGGAACCCGATGGAGCTGTCGTGCTGGGCCGCCTAGCTACGTCGTCGCCGACGCGGTGAAGATCGATAGGTTCTGGCAACGGAAGAACGGAGGCGAGGCGCTGGCTTCATCGCGGCGCCTCGCTTCTTTCGTGTACACGGGCCACGGGAGAAGGATGGAACGCGAGGGCTCATCCTCGCGCGACCCTCAGCTCTGATCGTGCCTGCGGGGATACACGGGAGGCACATCCGTCTCCGAGAACGGTCCCGATTGATCCTGTTCTTCCAGGAACTCACGTTCCGCTTCGTCGCGTCGCGGACGAGTCATACCAGTTGTGTCGATCCCTCGCTTCGCCTCAGGACCGCGAGGCGGCGCCGCT
>JAFAYN010000551.1 GCA_019240375.1 Gemmatimonadota bacterium | reverse complement strand
GAGCACCGCTCGCTGGTCGGGTACGCGCTGGACCTGGCGGGGCGGCTGGGGCTGGACGGGGACGACCGCTTCCTCCAGTTCGCCTCGCCCAGCTTCGACGTGGTGGTCGAGGAGCTGTTCCCCGCCTGGACCCGCGGGGCAGCGGTGGTGTTCTCCCGCGCCGACCTGTTCGCGCCGGACGAGTTGCTGCGCGTGGTGGCGGAGGAGCGGGTCACCTGCTTCGAGCTGCCGACCGCGTACTGGCACGAGTGGGTGTACGAGCTGGGGCGGACCGGGACCCCGCTCCCGCCGTCGGTGCGCTTCGTGATCGTCGGCGGGGAGCGGGTCCTCCCGGAGCGGCTGCGCGCCTGGGCGGAGCTGGGCGTCCCGCTGGTGCACGTCTTCGGGCTCACCGAGACCACCGTCACCTCCACCCTCCTCCGCCTGGAAGCGGGCGAGGACGGGGCGCGGTGGCCCAACCTCCCGGTCGGCACCCCGGTGGGGAACGCGGCCGTGTACGTGCTCGACGCGGAGCTGCGCCCGGTCCCACCGGGCGTCCCCGGCGAGCTGTTCATCGGCGGCGACGGGGTGGCCCGCGGCTACCTGGGCCGCCCGGAGCTGACCGCCTCGCGCTTCGTCCCGGACCCGTTCGCGACGGAGCCGGGGGCGCGGCTGTACCGCACCGGCGACCGGGTGCGCCGCCTCTTCGACGGCGAGTTGGAGTTCCTGGGGCGCATCGACCAGCAGGTCAAGATCCGCGGCTTCCGCATCGAGCCCGGCGAGGTCGAGGCCGCGCTGCAGGAGCACCCCGCCGTGCGCGAAGCGACGGTGATCGTGCGGGAGGACGTCCCCGGCGACCGCCGCCTGGTGGCCTACCTGACCGCGGAGGGTGACGCAGCCATGCCCGCCGTCGCCGAGCTGCGGGAGCACCTCCGGGGGCGCCTCCCGGCGTACATGGTCCCCTCGGCCTTCGTCGTGCTGGATGCGCTCCCGCTCACCCCCAACGGGAAGCTGGACCGCCGCGCCCTCCCGGCGCCGGAAGGGCGCTCCGGGGGGGAGGACTCGTTCGTGGCCCCCGCCAGCCCGGCGGAAGCGACGCTGGCGGAGATCTGGCGGGAGCTGCTGCGGGTGGAGCGGGTGGGGATCCACGACGACTTCTTCGAGCTGGGCGGCGACTCCATCCTCTCCATCCAGGTGGTGTCCCGCGCCCGCCAGGCGGGGCTGCACCTGACGCCGCGGCAGCTCTTCGAGAACCCCACGGTCGCCGCGCTCGCCGCGGTGGTGGGGACCGGCGTGGTGGCGGGGGCGGAGCAGGGGACCGTCACCGGCGCGGTGGAATTGACCCCGATCCAGCGGTGGTTCTTCGCGCAGGAGGTGCCGGAGCGCGACCGCTGGAACATGTCACGGCTGTTCGAGGTGCGCGGCGCGCTCGCCCCGGCCGCGCTGGAGCGGGCGGTCGCCGCGCTGCTGGCGCACCACGACGCGCTGCGGCTGCGCTTCCGCGAAGTGGACGGCGCCTGGGTGCAGGAGAACGCGGCGCCGGACGCGGGGGCGCCCCCGGTGGTCCGGGTCGACCTGTCCGGCCTTCCGGAGCCGGAGCACCGCGCCGCCCTGGACGCGGCCGCCGACCGGATCCAGGGGAGCCTGAGCCTGGAGCACGGGCCGCTGCTGCGCGTGGGGTTCTTCGAGCGGGGCGGGGGACGGGCCGCGCGGCTCCTGGTGGCGGTGCACCACGCGGTGATGGACGGCGTCTCCTGGCGGGTGCTCCTGGAAGACCTGCAGAGCGCCTGCGAGCAGGCGGCCCGGGGCGGCGCGATCGCCCTCCCGCCGAAGACGACCTCGTACCAGCGGTGGGCGGAGCGCCTGGCCGGCCACGTCCGCGAGGGCGGCTTCGACGACGAGCTGCCGTACTGGACCGCCGCCGAGCGTAGGGAGGTCCCCGCGCTCCCGACCGACCTCGCCGCGGGGCCGGAGGCGAACACCCTGGCCTCGGCGCGTCGCGTCGCCGTGTCGCTGACGGTGGAGGAAACGCAGGCGCTCCTCCAGGACGTGCCGCGCGCGTACCGGACGCAGATCAACGATGCGCTCCTCGCCGCGCTGGCCCGCGCCACGGCGGCGTGGACCGGGGAGGGGCGCCTGCTGGTGAACCTGGAAGGGCACGGGCGCGAGGAGCTGTTCGACGACGTGGACCTGTCGCGCACGGTGGGGTGGTTCACCTCCATGTACCCGGTCCTGCTGGACGTGCGCGCCGCGGCCGGCGAGGGCGAGGCGCTGAAGGCGGTCAAGGAGCAGCTTCGCGCCGTCCCCCGCCGGGGGATCGGTTATGGGGCGCTCCGCTGGCTGGGGAGCGACGAGGCGCGCGCCGCGCTGGCCGCCCTCCCCGAGCCGCAGCTCCACTTCGAGTACCTGGGCCAGTTCGACGGCGCCCTTTCCGGTGACTCCCTGTTCCGGGTGGCGCCGGAGCCGGCGGGGCGGGGCGTCAGTCCGCGGGAGCGGCGGCGGCACCTGCTGGAGGTGAGCGGGGGCGTGCTCGACGGGCGCCTGCAGATGGCCTTCGTCTACGGCGCGGCGCTGCACGAGCCGGCCACGGTGGAGGCGCTCGCGGATCGGTTCGCCGCGGAGCTGCGCGCGCTGATCGCGCACTGCGCCGCTCCGGACGCGGGCGGGTGCACCCCCTCCGACTTCCCCCTGGCCGGGCTCGGCCAGGCGGCGCTCGACGCGCTGGTCGGCGACGGACGCGAGGTGGAGGAGATCTACCCCCTCACCCCGATGCAGGAGGGGATGCTCTTCCACACCCTGATGGCGCCGGGCGAGGGCGCCTACGTGGCGCAGTTCGGCTTCCAGCTCGTGGGCGACCTGAACGTGGGGGCGTTCGCGGGGGCGTGGCGGGCGACGATGGAGCGGCACGCCGCGCTCCGCAC
>JAFAYN010000519.1 GCA_019240375.1 Gemmatimonadota bacterium | reverse complement strand
GTCCCACCCGTAGGCGAAGGCGAAGAAGAGCGCGCCGGCGAGGACCACGAGGAACGCGCGGGTGGCCGCGACCTCGCGCCACGCCCGGCCCGCGACGGCGAGCGTCTGCCGCACCCGCGTGGCGGGCGAGAACGAGCGTCGCGCGGCGGGCACCTTCGGCGCCGTGGCGGGGAGGACACGCACCGGCGCGGTGTCGACCAGCGGGAGCCTCCGCCACCAGCGGTGCCGGGCCGCCACACCCGGGTGCGCGAAGCGGAAACGTGCGACGAGCAGCGCGAACACGCCCACCGCCACGGCGAGCCACAGCGCGCGGTTCCAGAGCAGGACGTCCGGCCATCCGACGAGCCGCGCGTTGCTCTCGGCCGGCGTCCAGTACCGCGTCGTCAGCGCGACCGCGCGGGCGCCGAACGGGTCGACGAGCGCCGAGAGCGTCCCGTTGTGGAGGCCGTCGCTGAGCCTGCCGGCGATGGAGCCGAGGAGGTAGAGCGTGATGCCGCCCGGGTACGTGGCGAGCGACTTCCGCGCGAGCGCCGCGGCGGCGAACATGAACGCGCCGATGACGACCAGGTTCGGGAGCAGCAGGAGCAGGTACGCCTGGAGGTACGCGGCCGGCTGCACGGGGCCGAACTTCCCCGCCTCTATGTACGGCATCACCGAGGCGAGGAGGAGCCCGAGCGGCACGCCGAGGAGCAGCGCCGCGTTGACGGCGAGGCTGCCGAGGAACCGTCCGCCCAGGTAGTGCGCCTCGCGCAGTGGCGACGTGTAGAAGAGGGCGTGCATGCGCGAGTGCACGTCGCGCGCGGCGGCATCGCCGAAGATCCCCGCGGTCACGAGCATCCCGATGCCGCCGAGCATCGCCGAGGCGTTCGCCACCATCACCGGCGCGTTGAGGTACAGCCTGCTCCCGTTGATCACGTGCATCATCAGGAACGGGATCCCGAAGAGCACGAGGGCGTACACCCAGGTCGAAGGCTGGCGCAGGCGGTACTCGACCTCGAAGCGGAACACCTCACGGAGCGTCATAGGGCGAGGTCGGCGTTCTGGGGAGGGGCGGCGGGAGGGACCGGCGCGAAGGCGGTACTCTCACGCCGTACGGGGCGCGGCGCACGGGGGTTTCATCCCCCCGGCCGCGGTGGTACGGGCCGGGGATCCGGTACACGCCCTAGTCGTCGGCCCCGGCCAGCTCCCCGGCCTCTTCCCACTCCTCCCGCTCCTCCTCCAGGTACACGGCCTCCACCCAGGCGGTGAGGCCGGCCACGGTGGGCGCCTCGAAGATCGCGCGCAGCGGCAGCTCCACGGCCAGCTCCGCCTGGATGCGCGAGATCACGCGGGTGGCGAGTACCGAGTGGCCACCGATCCGGAAGAAGTTCTCCTCCACGCCCACCCGCTCCAGGTGCAGCACCTCCGCCCAGATCTCCGCCAGTACCTCCTCCAGCGGGGTGCGCGGCGCCACGTAGCTCTCCTCCGTCCGGTCGTAGCCGGGGGCGGGGAGCGCCCTCCGGTCCAGCTTGCCGCCCGGGGTGAGCGGCAGCCTTTCCAGCGCCACGAAGGCGGCGGGGACCATGTACTCCGGGAGGCGTCCGGCCAGGTGGGCCCGCAGCGCCGCGGTCCCCGGTGCGGCGCCCTCCTCCGCCACCACGTACGCGACCAGCCGCCGCCCTTCGGCGCCCGGGGCGTCCTCCCGCGCCACCACCGCCGCCTCGCGCACCTCCGGGTGCGCGGCCAGCGCCGTCTCGACCTCGCCGGGCTCGATGCGGAAGCCGCGGATCTTGACCTGCTCGTCCAGGCGGCCCAGGTACTCCAGCGTCCCGTCCTCGCGCCACCGGGCCCGGTCGCCGGTGCGGTACAGCCGCGCGCCGGTCTCGTGGACGAAGGGATCGGGGAGGAAGCGTTCGGCGGTCAGCTCCGGCCGCCCCAGGTAGCCGCGCGCCACCCCCGCCCCGGCGACGTACAGCTCCCCCGGGACGCCGACGGGCTGGGGGCGGAAGGCGTCGTCCAGCACGTAGACGCGTGTGTTCGCGATCGGGCGGCCGATGGGAACCGTCCCCGACCCGCCCGTGACGGCGTGGGTGGCGGACCAGACCGTGGTTTCCGTGGGCCCGTACAGGTTGACGAGGCCGTCCTGGAGCACGCTCCGGATCTGCGCGGCCAGCGCGGGCGGAAGCGCTTCGCCGCCCAGGAGGACGCGCTCCAGCCCCGCCAGCGCCTCCACGCCCGACTCGGCGATCAGCATCGCCGCCAGCGAGGGGGTGCACTGCAGGTGCGTGACCCCGTGCCGGCGGATCGACCGCGCCAGCGCCCCGTCCTCCCGCGCCCGGTCCAGGTCCGGGTGCACGACCACGCGGAAGCCGCGGGCGAGCGTCCAGAGCAGCTCCAGGACGTGGATGTCGAAGGAGATGCGCGTCACCGCCAGCCACGTCCCGGGGATCGTCCCGCCGACGCGCGCGTCCATCCCGGCGAAGAAGGCCGTCGCGCAGGCGTGCGTCACCACCACGCCCTTGGGGCGGCCGGTGGAGCCGGAGGTGTAGATCACGTAGGCGGCGTTGTCGGGGGAGGGCGCACCGTAGTTCTCCCCTCCCCCCTCGTGGGGGAGGGGTCGGGGGAGGGGGGCATCCACCACCACCATCCGCACGCCGTCCGTCGGGAGCAGGCCGCGCAGCGACGCCTGGGTCACCAGCAGCGACGCGCCGGAGTCGGCCAGCATGAAGGCCAGGCGGTCGGCGGGGTACGCCGGGTCGAGCGGGACGTACGCCGCGCCGGCCTTGAGCACGGCAAGCAGCGCCACCACCATCCCGGCGGAGCGCTCCAGGAAGATCCCGACCCGCGCCTCCGGTCCGGCTCCCAGCTCCGCGAGGTGGCGGGCCAGGCGGTCCGCCCGTTGGTTCAGCTCCCGGTAGGTGAGCGACTCCTCCGCGAACACCACCGCCACCGCGTCGGGGGTACGCTCCACCTGCGCCTCGACGAGCCGGTGGATGCGGCGGTCGGCGGGGTACTCCGCCTCCGTCCGGTTCCACTCCTCCACCACGCGGCGGCGCTCCGCCTCGTCCAGCAGCTCCACCCCGGAAAGGCGCAGCTCCGCGTTCGCGGCGACCTGCTCCAGTACCCTGCACAGGTGGTCCGCCATCCGCCGCGCGGTCCCCTCCTCGAACAGGTCCGTGGCGTACTCCAGCGTCCCGGCCAGGCCGTGTGGCCGGGCCGTGAGCGAGAGGATGAGGTCGAACTGCGCGGTTTCCGGCCCGCCGTCCACCTCCTCCGTCGGGAACGCTCCTCCGTCGCCCCCTCCGGCCTCGTCCAGCTGGAACATCACCTGGAAGAGCGCGGCGTGGCTGAGGCTCCGCTGCGGGCTCACCTCCGCCACGATCCTCTCGAACGGCACCTCCTGGTGCTGGTATGCGCCCAGCGCCGTCTCGCGCACCCGGCCCAGCAGCTCGCGGAAGTCCGGGTCGCCGGCGAGGTCGGTGCGCAGAACCAGCGTGTTCACGAAAAGGCCGATCAGCCCCTCCATCTCGCGGTGCGTCCGCCCCGCGACGGGGGTCCCCACCACCACGTCCGTGGTCCCGGCGTATCGGGCGAGGAGAGCCTGGAACGCCGCCAGCACCACCATGTGCAGCGTCGCGGCCTCGCCCCGGGCAAGCTCGCGGAGCCGGTCCAGCACCTCCGGCGGGACCTCCACCGGCACCCGGGCGCCCCGGAAGGAGGGCGCGGGCGGCCGCGGGTGGTCGGTGGGGAGCGCCAGCAGCTCCGGCGCCCCCGCCAGCCGCCGCTTCCAGTACGCGACGTGCTCGCCGTCCGTCCCCTCCGGCCGCGACCGCTGCCAGACGGCATAGTCGGCGTACTGCACCGGCAGCTCGGGGAGCGGCGACTCCCGCCCCTCGCGGTACGCGGCGTACAGCGCCGACAGCTCGCGGAGGAGGACTTCGTGGCTCCACCCGTCGCTCACCGCGTGGTGCGTGCACAGGAAGAGCACGTGCTCCGCCTCTCCCAGCCGCAGCAGCGTGGCGCGGAATAGCGGGCCCGCCGCCAGGTAGAAGACGTGCGCCCGCTCGCGGGCGGCGCGCCGCCGCACCTCGGCTTCGCGCGCCGCTCCGTCCAGCCGCGACAGGTCCTCGACCGGGAGAGTGAAGCCCCGGAAGGGGGCGATCACCTGCACGGGGCCGCCGTCGACCTCGCGGAAGACCGTCCGGAGCGATTCGTGCCGGCGCACGATCTCGCCGACCGCGCGCTCCAGCGCCCCCTCGTCCATCTCGCCCGGGAGCCGCAGCCCCGCGAACAGGTTGTAGACCGTGCTCCCCGGCTGCAGCCGGTCCACGAACCAGAGCCGCTCCTGCGCGAAGGAGAGCGGCGGGTCCCCACCCCCGGCGCGGCGCGCGATCATCGGCGCCCGCCAGTTGGAGGGGGCCTCCACCGCGCCGACTGCGCCCGGCTCCTGGTGGGCGGCCTCGCCGATCAGCAGGGCCAGCTCCGCGATGGTGGGCGCCTGGAAGACCGCTGGGAGGGGAAGCTCCACCTGGAAGGTCTCGCGCACCCGGGCGAGGAGCTGCACCCCCAGGAGCGAGTGCCCGCCCAGGTCGAAGAAGCTGTCCCGGACTCCGATCTCCCGGATCCCCAGCAGCTCGCTCCAGATCCCGGCGAGGAGCCGCTCGGCTTCGCTGGTGGGGGCGAGGAAGTCGCTCCCCAGCTCGGGGCGCAGGTGGAGGTCGGGATCGTAGGCGCCGGACCCGGAGGGGGGCGCGGCGACGGCGCGGGGGGCGCGGAAGCGCTCCAGCCGCGCGCGCAGGTCGTGGGTGGAGACCACCACCC
>JAFAYN010000518.1 GCA_019240375.1 Gemmatimonadota bacterium | reverse complement strand
GCTGGCGGGTGGACGGGCTGCTCGACTTCCTGGGGCGGACCGACCACCAGGTCAAGGTCCGCGGCTACCGGGTGGAGCTGGGCGAGATCGAGGTGGCCCTGCGCGCGCACGCGCAGGTGGAGGACGCGGTGGTGCTGCTGCGGGAGGACGCGCCCGGGCGGCAGCGGCTGGTGGCGTACGTGGCCGGCGAGGAGCTATCCCCGGCCGGGCTGCGGGCGCACCTGCAGGAGCGGCTCCCCGAGTACATGGTGCCGAGCGCGTACGTGGTGCTGGAGCGGATCCCGGCGACGGCGAGCGGCAAGGTCGATCGGCGGGCGCTCCCCGCCCCCGAGCGCGGCGGGGAGGGGCGCCAGGGCGGCGCGCCGCTCACCGCGACCGAGCGCGCGGTGGCGGAGATCTGGGAGGAGGTGCTGGGCGTGTCGGACGTCGGCGTCGGCGACAACGTCTTCGACTTGGGCGGGCACTCGCTCCTCCTGGTGCAGGTCCACGCCCGGCTGCAGGCGCGCTTCCCCGACCGGGTGGCGCTGATCGACCTGTTCGAGCACCGGACGCTGGGCGCGCTCGCCGCGTACCTGGACCGTCGCGGCGGGACGGAGGCGCCGGCCGGGCGGCGCGCCCCCGCGGTCCCGCGCGCGAAGCGGAGCCGGCGGTCGGCCGGTCCCGGCCGGCGGGTGGCCCGGACCCGGGCCCCGGCGAGGACCCGGACCGGGTACGAGGTGGCGGTGATCGGGATGGCGGGGCGGTTCCCGGGAGCGCGCGACCTGGACGAGTTCTGGAGCAACCTCCGCTCCGGCGTCCGCTCCGTTCGCCGCTTCAGCGACGAGGAGCTGAAGGCCGCCGGCGTCTCGCGCCGCGATCGCGGCGCTCCGAGCTACGTCCCCGCCGGCGGGGCGATGGAGGACGTGGAGCTGTTCGACGCGGCCTTCTTCGGCGTCACCCCGCGCGAAGCGGTGGTGATGAACCCGCAGAAGCGGGTCTTCCTGGAGTGCGCGTGGGAGGCGCTGGAGCGGGCTGGGTACGCGTCGGGGAGCTACCCGGGCCGGATCGGGGTGTACGCCTCCGAGGGGCAGAACGAGTACGTGCTCAACGTGTTCTCCCAGCCGGCGCTGGTCCGGGCGGTGGGGACCACCCAGGTGATGCAGGCCAACTCCGCCTCGGTGGCGACGCTGGCGTCGTACAAGCTGGACCTGGAGGGCCCCAGCCTCAACGTGCAGACGGCGTGCTCCTCGTCGCTGGTCGCCATCCACCTGGCGTGCAAGAGCCTCCTGGACGGCGAGTCGGACGTGGCGCTGGCCGGAGGCGTACGCATCGCCGTGCCGCAGCACCAGGGCTACCACTACCAGCCGGGCGGGATCTCCTCGCCCACGGGGGAGTGCAGCCCGTTCGACGCGGGCTCCCGCGGCTCGGTGGCGGGGAGCGGGGTGGGGGTGGTGGTGCTGAAGCGGCTGGAGGACGCCATCGCGGACGGCGACGAGGTGCTGGCGGTGGTCCGCGGCTCCGCGGTCAACAACGACGGGGGACGCAAGGTGGGATTCACCGCGCCGCGGCGGGAAGGGCAGGCGGCGGCGATCTCCGAGGCGCTGGCCGTGGCCGGCGTCGAGCCCGCGGAGATCGCGTACGTGGAGGCGCACGGCTCCGGGACCGAGGTCGGCGACCCCATCGAGGTGGCGGCGCTGACCACGGCCTTCGGGGAGGGGAGGCCGGAAACGTGCGCGCTGGGGGCGGTAAAGTCCACCGTCGGGCACCTGGACGCCGCCGCCGGGATCGTGGGGTTCATCAAGACGGTGCTCGCCGTGCGGAACGGGGAGATCCCGCCCTCGCCCTACTTCCAGGCTCCCAACCCGCGGATCGACTTCGCCCGCTCCCCCTTCTACGTCAACCCCGAGCTGCGCCCCTGGCCGGCCGAGGCCACGCCCAGGCGGGCCGGGGTCAGCTCCTTCGGGGTGGGGGGGACCAACGCGCACGTGGTGCTGGAGCAGGCGCCCGACCCGGAGCCGTCGGGGCCGTCGCGCCCATGGCAGATCCTGGTGCTGAGCGCGCGCACCCCCGCCGCCCTCGAGGCCGCCACCGACCGCCTCGCCCGGCACCTCACGACGCACCCCGAGCACAAGCTCGCCGACGTCGCCCACACCCTGCGCGTCGGCCGCCGCCGCTTCGCCCACCGCCGCGTCCTCCTCTGCCGCGGCCGCGAGGACGCC
>JAFAYN010000464.1 GCA_019240375.1 Gemmatimonadota bacterium | reverse complement strand
CTATGGTACTGCGAGATTTGCGGCTCGGAGCTGTAGTCCCTCACCCCCGGCCCCTCTCCCAATGCTGGGAGAGGGGAGCACTGCAACCATAGCATTGTCTTGCAGTTGAGCCTCTCCCCTGCTTGCGGGGGATCAAGGGGGCCGGCTGTGGGAGGGGGCCATCTCAGACGCAAAGAGGCCCGCGGAACCTGGGGTTCCGCGGGCCTCCCGCCGTCTTTGAAAACGGTGCGGCTTAGGCGCCGATCTTCTTGACGAACGCCGTCAGGCGCGACTTGGCGCGCGCGGCCTTGTTCGGGTGGATCACGCGCTTCGACGCGGCACGATCCAGCAGGGAGATCGCCTCCGCCAGGGCGGGAGCCGCTGCCTCTGCGCTATCCGCCTGGCGAACCTTGCGAAGCGCGGTACGGAGCCGGGAGCGGTTCTGACGGTTGCGCTCGGCGCGGATCTCGTTGGTCCGCATCCGCTTCTCGGCGGACTTTACGTTCGGCAAACTGACCTCCGGAAATATCGGTATGGGTGGATCGCTGTTGGATCCCGCGAACGGGAAAGCGGAAAAATACCGAAAGGTTCCCGGAGTGTCAACCCTTCGGGCGTCCTCTTTTGACAAGGGCTGGTGCTCCCGCTACCTTCCGCCGCATGGAACAACTCCTGATCTCGCTTCCGGTTCTCATCTTCTCGGTGGTGGTCCACGAGGTCGCGCACGCCTGGGTGGCGCGCACCCAGGGCGACAACACCGCGGCGATGCTGGGGCGGATCACCCTCAACCCGCTCCCGCACCTCGACCCTTTCGGGAGCATCCTGGTCCCGGGGATCATGGCCCTCACCGGGGGACCGATCCTGGGGTGGGCGAAGCCGGTCCCGATCAACGCCCGCAACTTCCGCAACTACAAGAAGGGCGACATCCTGGTTTCGCTGGCCGGCGTCGCTTCCAACCTCCTCCTGGCCGTCCTGTTCACCCTGCTCCTCGCCGTCGCCATGCTGGCGACGCGGCTCGCGCCGGGGGCGGACGGCTTCCTGGGGCTCCTGCAGGTGATGTTCTTCGTGGGGATCCGCATCAACTTCCTGCTGATGCTCTTCAACCTGATCCCCGTTCCCCCGCTGGACGGCTCGCACGTCTTCTACTACCTGCTCCCCCTGAAGCTGGCGGTGCGCTACCGCAGGATCGGGCAGTACGGGACGCTGGTGCTGCTGGCCGTGCTGTACCTGGGTGGCTTCACCTTCATTGGTGTCCCGGTGCGGCTCCTGACCGGCGTGGCGGTGAGCGCGGCCCAGGCGATGGCCGGAGCGTAGGGGAGGAGAAGTGTCGGACGCGGCGCTCGCCCCCCATCCGTCGGGGCCCGACCTGTACCAGGTGGAGCTGGAGCGCTTCCAGGGGCCGCTCGACCTCCTCCTGCACCTGATCCGCAACCAGGACGTCGACATCTTCGACATCCCCATCTCGCGGATCACCCGGCAGTTCCTGGCGGCGATCACGCAGGTGGAGCGGCTGGAGCTGGAGCGCGCGGGGGAGTTCCTGGAGATGGCGGCCACGCTGGTCCGCATCAAGGCGCAGATGCTCTTTCCCCGGCGCACCGACGACGGCGAGGAGGAGGACCCGCGCGCCGAGCTGGTGCGGCGGCTCCTGGAGTACGAGCACTTCCGCGAGGCCGCCCGGCTGCTGGAGGAGGCGGAGCGGAACCGCTCGCGCCTGCGGGAGCGCGGCTACGTGGAGGTGCGCCCGGCTCCCCCGCTCGCCGACGTCCCGCTGCACACCGAGTGGAGCGAGGTGTGGGAGGCGGTGCGGGGGCTGGCCGCACGCCTGGCGGAGCCGGAGCCCGGGTACCGCTTCCTGGGGCGGCCGGTGCGGATGGAGGAGAAGATCGAGCTGATCCTGGGAATGCTCCAGGAGTCACGGCGGGTGGAGTTCGCGGCGGTGGTCTCCCCGTGGGGGACGCGGATGCACGCGGTGGTCTCGCTCCTGGCCTGTCTGGAGCTGGCCAAGCGGAGCCGGGTGCGGGTGCGCCAGGCCGAGCCCTTCGCTCCGCTCTGGGTGTACCGGCGCAGGGCGGAAGACGAGGCGGCATGAGATGCGGGTGAGCCGGATGGTCGAGGCGCTCCTGTTCGCCAGCCAGTCGCCGCTCTCCGCCGCCGAGCTGGCACGGGCCGAGGAGGGGCTGGACGAGGAGCGGGTGGAGGAGGCGGTGGCGGAGCTGCGCGCCGAGTACGAGCGCGAGGGGCGCGCCTTCGGGGTGTTCGAGGTGGGGGGCGGATACCAGCTCCTCACCCGGCCCGAGTACGCGCCGGTGCTGGAGCGCTTCGACAGCGTTCCCGGCAGCTCGCGGCTTTCCTCCCCCGCGCTGGAAACGCTCGCCATCATCGCCTACCGGCAGCCGGTGGGGCGCGCCGAGGTCGAGGAGATCCGCGGCGTGGGGTCGGGCGGGGTGCTCCGGACGCTCCAGGAGCGCGAGCTGATCGAAGTGGTGGGGCGGGGGGAGGGGCTGGGGCGGCCGCTGCTGTACGGGACCACGCGCAGGTTCCTGGAGCACTTCGGATTCCGCTCCATCGAAGACCTCCCCCGTCCCGACGAGCTGCCGGTGGTACTGGCGCAACGAACCGAGGAAGGGAAGCCGAATGCCGCGTAAACGGCCCGCAGGGAACAGCAGCAACGAGGGAGAGCCGATCCGGCTGCAGGTGTACATCGCCCGGGCGGGGATCGCCTCCCGGCGCGGCGCGGAAGACCTGATCGCGCAGGGGCGGGTCTTCGTCAACGGCCAGGGGGTCACCACGCCGGGGTTCAAGGTGGATCCGCGGCGCGACCGGGTGGAGGTGGACGGCGAGCTGATCTCCCCCGCCGAGGAAACGGTCTGGCTGGCGCTGCACAAGCCCAAGGGGTACGTCACCACCCGCCACGACCCGTACGGACGCAAGACGATCTACGAGCTGATCCCGGCGCGCTACCACCACCTCTTCCACGTGGGGCGGCTGGACCGCGACAGCGAGGGGCTCCTCCTGCTCACCAACGACGGGCCCGGCGCGAACCGCTTCCTGCACCCTAGCTTCGGCATCACCAAGGAGTACCTGGCCGACGTGGAGGGGCGCCCCAGCAGCGAGGAATTGCGCCGGCTGGTGTCCGGCGTGGAGCTGGAGGACGGGATCGCCCGGGCCGAGTCGGCCGACCGCCTTCACCAGACCGACGTGGACACCTTCCGGGTGCGCGTGGTGCTGCTGGAGGGGAAGAAGCGCGAGGTGCGCCGGATGATGGAGGCTATCGGCCACCCGGTGCACCGGCTGATCCGGCGGCGCTTCGGCCCCGTCGAGCTGGGTGAGCTTCCCTCGGGGCGGTGGCGCATCGTCGCACCGGCCGAGCTGCGCGCGCTGTACCCGAAGCGCGACCGGTCCTGACCCTTCCGTCATTTCCATCCTCACATACCACGAGCGTTCATGGAAATTCGAGGCTCTCGCATTCTTCTGCTGGGCGGATCGGGGCTGGTCGGGATCGTGCTGGCGCGCCAGCTCCTCCCCTTCAAGCCGGCGTCGGTGGTGATCTCGGGGCTCACGCAGGCCGAGGCGGAGGGCGCCGTCGCGGAATTGCGCGCCGAGCCCGACGCCGAGGGGGTGGAGCTGCACGCGGAGTGGGGCGACCTGTTCCTCCGCTACGAGCTCAAGGACCGCCGCCGCCTCGACATCGTGGGCGACGCCGGGGCGCGCGCGGCGATCCTCGACGACCTGATGGGGCCGCTCACCGACGAGCTGGTGGAAAGCTCCACGCTGGGGACGCTGCTGGCGCGGTACCAGCCGGAGGTGATCGTCGACTGCATCAACACCGCGACCGTGTTCGCCTACCAGAACACCTTCGCCAGCGCGATGAAGCTGCGGGAAAGGGCCAAGGCGGAGGGGAGCGTGGACCTAGAGGCGGTGGAGCGGCACATGGCCACCATGTACCTCCCGCAGCTCATCCGGCACGTGCAGCTGGCGCTGGAGGCGATGCGCCGCAGCCGGACGCAGCTGTACGTCAAGATCGGTACGGCCGGGACGGGGGGGATGGGGCTCAACATCCCCTTCACCCACTCCGAGGAGCGCCCCTCGCGGATGCTCCTCGCCAAGTCGTCCATCGCCGGGGCGCACACCCTCCTCCTGTACCTGATGGCGCGTACCCCGGGCGCACCCGCGGTCAAGGAGATCAAGCCCACGGCGGCGATCTCGTGGAAGCGGATCGGCTTCGGGGAGATCACCCGCGGCGGGCGCCCGATCCCGCGCGTGGACGCGACCGGCCCGGTGCCCGCGAGCGCCGCCTTCGACGGCGCCGCCGAGGCCGCCTGGCGCGAGACCGGCGAGGCGCTGACCGGGACCTTCCTGGACGCGGGCGAGAACGGGCTCTTTTCCCCGCCCGAGTTCGAGACGCTGACCGCGCTGGGGCTGATGGAGTTCATCACCCCGGAGGAGATCGCGCAGGACGTGGTGCGCGAGATCCGCGGGCAGCCCACCGGGCACGACGTGGTGGCGGCGCTGGACGCCTCCACCTCCGGCCCCACCTACCGCGCCGGGGTGCTGCGCCAGTCGGCCATGGCGCGGATGGAGGAATTGCAGGCCGAGCACGGGATGGAGAGCGTGGCGTACGAGATGCTGGGCCCGCCACGCCTGTCCAAGCTCCTGTTCGAGGCGGCGATCCTGGGGCGGCTGACGGGGTGGGCGCTGGACGCCGCGGCGGTGCTCGACCCGCAGGTGGCCTCGGAGCGGGCGGAGCGGCTGGTGGAGGAGGACGCGGAGCTGCGCACCTCCATCCTGTCCATCGGCCTCCCGGTGCTCCTGCGCGACGGCGAGCGGGTGCTGCGCGGCGCCGACGTCAAGGTCCCGCCCGAGGAGGGCGAGCCGATGGAGTGGGCGGTGGAAAACGGGTGGGTGGACCTCCGCCCGAGCAACTGGGAGCGGTGGCGCTCGCGCGTGGACATCATCCTGGAGCGGCTGCGCGCGCACGGCGACGCGACGCACGGCTCGCGCTGGGACGTGGAGCCGTGGGAGCGGGCGCACCACATCCGTCCGGGAGCGCTGGCCGCCTGGGTCTTCCGCAACGAAGACCAGGGCGAGCGGATCAAGCGCTGACCCGGCCATGGCCCATCCCACCGTCCCCCCGTCGCTGATCCTGGACCTCGCCAAGGGATACACCCTGAGCGAGTTCTACCCGGTCACGCACCCCACGCTGGAGCAGGCGCTGGGGAAGCTGGAGCGCGACCTGCTGGCGCTGGGCGGGGAGCTGCGCATCGACGTGGACCCCGTGGGGCTGCGGGTGGGGAAGGAGTGGGCCGCCTGGCGCTCGGCGCACGTGACCCGCTTCGCGACGCGGCTGGCCGGGCACGGGGTCCACTCCCTCACGCTGAAGGTGGAGTCGGTGCACGCCGACGGCCTGGGGCGCTTCCTGTCCGCGGCGGCGCTCCCGCCGGGGGTGGTCCGGGCCGCGGGGGGCTTCGTGGGCGCCCTCTCCGCGGCGGAGGTGAAGGGGATCCTGGTAAACGGGGTGGCGCCGGAGCCGGCCGCCCCCGCCGCCGCGCCGGCCGCCCCGCGGCAGGACGGGGTGAACTTCGACGTGGCGCTCTGGTCCACGCACCAGATCTACGAGCTGGTGCGGCAGACCGCCGTGCGGGTGGAGACCGAGGACCTGGAAGCGCTCCGGCTGGAACTGCTGACCGCCGGCGAGTCGCAGCGGGTGGAACTGGTGGAGCGAATGCGGCAGACCGCGGCGTGGACCACGGGGCAGGGAAGGCTGGAAGAGGTGGTGGCGCTGGTGCTGCGCCTGCGCCGCGACGCCGAGGAAGCGGCCCGGCGCAATCCGGCGCAGCGTGCCGCGGTGATGCTGGCCCTGCAGAAGGTGGCGTCGCGTGCGGTGATCGACGAGCTGGTGGCCCGCCTGGGAAAGGCGCGCAGCGAGGAGGAGCGCGCCGGGCTGCAGTCCACCCTCCTGCACGTGGGCGCCGACGTGGTCACCCCGCTGGTGCGGGCGCTCACCGAGGCCAAGGACATGTCCGCCCGGCGCGCGTACCGCGACGCCCTGGTGGCGCTGGACAAGGTGGGGATCCCCCTCCTGGCCGACATGATCGGCGACGAGCGCTGGTTCGTGGTCCGCAACATGGTCAACATCCTGGGCGAG
This sequence comes from Gemmatimonadota bacterium, assembly GCA_019240375.1. Taxonomy (GTDB): domain Bacteria; phylum Gemmatimonadota; class Gemmatimonadetes; order Longimicrobiales; family Longimicrobiaceae; genus JAFAYN01. The sequence goes on along the minus strand of JAFAYN010000464.1, from coordinate 5,271 downwards.
GTGCGCAGCGCCGAGGCGCTGGAGCACTTCGCCCGCACCATCGTCCACCCCGACGCCCGCGTCCGCCGGGAAACCGTCCTGGCGCTCACCAAGCTGGGCGGCGAGGAGTCCGTCCCCCTCCTCCTGAAAGCGGTCGCCGACCCCGACCCCGACATCCGCGGCACCGCCGCGATGGGGCTGGGGCTCGCCCGCGTCCCGGCGGCGGTGGCCCCCCTCTTGCTTCGGCTGGGCCAGGAAAGCAACGCGGAAGCGGAGCTGGAGATCATCCGCGCCCTCGGGCGCCTGGGCGATCCGCGCGCCGTCCCGGCGCTCGCGGAGCGGGCGGGGAGCGGCGGGTGGCTTTCCCGGCGCCCGGCGGCGCAGCGCGTGGAGGCGATTCGCGCGCTGGGCGCCATCGGCGGCGACCGGGTGCGCCCGGTTCTCCAGGGACTCGCCGGCGACAAGTCGCCCGAGGTCCGCGAAGCCGTGCAGCGCGCCCTGCAAGGGGATCCACCGACCTGACCTTTTCATGAGCCCACAGGCACCTCCCGCATCCGGCCCGGCATCCGTATCCATCCCCGACTTCGCCGCCCGGATCGTGGCGGAGGTGCACCGCAGGGTCGTCGGCCAGGAGTACATGATCGAGCGCCTCCTGATCAGCCTGCTGACCGGGGGGCACGTCCTTTTCGAGGGGCTTCCCGGGCTGGCGAAGACGCTGACCGTGCGGACGCTCGCGGAAACCATCCACGCCACCTTCCAGCGCGTCCAGTTCACCCCCGACCTCCTCCCCGCCGACGTGGTGGGGACGACCATCTACGACGTGCGCACCGGGGAGTTCACCCCCCACCCCGGGCCGATCTTCGCCAACATCGTCCTCGCCGACGAGATCAACCGTGCCCCGGCCAAGGTGCAGGCGGCCCTGCTGGAGGCGATGCAGGAGCGGCAGGTCACCATCGGCGGGAAGACCTTTCCGCTGCCACAGCCTTTTTTAGTCCTGGCCACGCAGAACCCGATCGAGCAGGTGGGGACTTATCCTCTGCCGGAAGCCCAGGTCGACCGGTTCATGCTCAAGGTGCGGGTCGGGTATCCCACGCGCGACGACGAGCGGGAGATTCTGCGGCGCATGTCGGCGGTGGACGAGCTTCGGGTGGAGCCCGTCGTCGGGCCGGAGGAGATCCTGGCGGCGCGGCGGACGATCGCGGGATTGTACCTGGACGACACGGTGGCGGAGTACATCCTGGACGTGGTCACGGCCACGCGCGAGCCGAAGCGGTACGGGCTGGAGAAGCTGGAGCCGTTGATCGAGTACGGGGCTTCTCCGCGGGCTACCATCGCGCTGGCGGTGTGCTCCCGGGCGCATGCGTTTCTGCGGGGGCGGAGCTACGTGACCCCGGACGACGTCAAGGCGATCGGGATGGACGTGCTGCGGCACCGGGTGCTGACCACGTACGAGGCCGAGGCGGAGGAGATCACCCCGGACGACATCGTGCGCCGGGTGTTCGAGGCGGTGCGTGTTCCCTGAGAGCTTTGTGCGGGGGTGGGGCCGCTCCAGAGCCCGCAAACTGCGCGGTCTCTTCCGCGGGGCCGGTGAGCCTCACGAAACAGCCGTGAGTCTCCCCGTCCGCTACGGGAGCCCCGGAAACAGCCCCGGGTCTCCCTCCGCAACAGCATCTGGGAACGGCAGGGAGCTACTCAAACGGCAGGGCTCCTCGTGCCGTCCAGCCTTCCCCCAGAATTGGGGGAAGGTGGCGAGCCTACGCGAGCCGGATGGGGGCGTGCGGTGCCAGGGCATCGCAGGCCCTCACCCCGGCGCTCCGCGCCACCCCTCTCCCAATTCTGGGAGAGGGGAACGGCTGTGGCTGTTGGCAGTTGAGCCCCTCCCCTGCTTGCGGGGGAGGGGTCTGGGGAGGGGGCCCCGGTGATCCCTCCCCGCCACGATCCCGTCCCCGTCGAAGTTCTCCGCCAGGTGCGGCGCATTGAGCTTCGCACCCGGGGGCCGGTCAACTCGCGCTTCAGCGGCGAGTACCAGTCCGTGTTCAAGGGGCAGGGGCTGGAGTTCGTGGAGGTGCGCGAATACCTCCCCGGCGACGACGTCCGCACCATCGACTGGAACGTCTCGGCGCGCACGGGCGTTCCGCACGTCAAGCGCTACATCGAGGAGCGCGAGCTTACCGTCCTGCTGCTGGTGGACCTTTCGGGGTCGCAGCGGTTCGGGACGCGGGTGCGCTTCAAGTCGGAGCTGGTGGCCGAGGTCGCGGCGGTGCTCGCCATGTCCGCCAGCCGCAACAACGACCGCGTCGGGCTGCTGATCTTCACCGACCGGATCGAGCTGTTCGTCCCGCCGGGAAAGGGGCGCCGCCACGTCCTGCGCATGATCCGCGAGCTGCTGGGTTTCCGGCCGGAGGGGCGGGGGACCGGGATCGCCCCGGCGCTGGAGTACGCCGCCCGGGCGCTGCGGGCGCGCTCCATCCTTTTCCTGTTCTCCGACTTCCAAGCGGGCGAGGGGTGGCCCGGCTTCGAGCGGGCGCTGGGCACCGCCTCGCAGCGGCACGACGTGGTGGCGGTGCGGCTGACCGACCCGCGTGAGGAGGAGCTTCCCGACGCCGGGCTGGTGCGCCTGGAAGACCCGGAAAGCGGCGAGCGGGTGGTGCTTGACCTGGGGCGCCCCGCCGTCCGCGAGGGATACCTGAAGCTGGTGAGGGAGGACCGGGAGCGGCTGCGGCGCCTCCTCCGCCGGCTGGGCGTGGACGAGATCGAGCTGCGCACCGACGTCCCCTACACCACGGCGCTCCTGGGCTTCTTCCGGAAGCGCGAGACCCGGCTGCGTCGATGACGCGCCGGGTTTCCGTCGTGCCGCTCCTGGCGGTGCCGGTCCTCGTCGCCGGTTTCGTCGCGAACCTCACGGCCCAGCAGGCTCCGGACTCCACCCCAGCTCGGGCCGAGGTCGCCTCCGGCTCGCTGCCGGACACCGTCACGGTCGGGGACCGCTTCACCGCCGTCGTGCGGGTGCGGACCGCGGCCGGGGTGCGGGTGGCGTTTCCGCCTCGGCCGGACAGCGCGGCGGACGTGCAGGCGCTCGGCGCGCCGCGTGTGCGGACCGGCGCTGCCGGGGAGTACGCCGCGGCCTACCCGATGGTCGCCTGGCGCCCGGGTGCGCTGGCGGCGCCGACCGTCGCCATCCGGGTGATGCTCGCCGATGGCCGTTCCGAAGTGCTGCGCGCCCCGCTGCGCCTCCCCTTCGTCCGTTCCGTTCTCCCGCAGGACACCAGCAGGATCAAGATCCGTCCGCGCGGCCCCAGGGACGTGCTCGACCTGGCGCCGGACTGGCGCCTCCTGGCGCTGGTCGCCGCCGCGGCGCTGCTGCTCCTGGCGCTGCTCGTGTGGGCGGTGGTGCGGTGGCTGCGCCGGCCGAAGCGGCGCAAGCCCGTTTCCGTTCCCGACGCCAGGGCGCGTGCGCTCGCCGAGCTGGACCGGGCACGGCAGATGGGGCTGGTGGAGGCAGGGCGGTGGAAGGAGTTCTACGCGCTCACCTCCGGCGCCGTGCGCGAGTTCCTGGACGTGGTCTCGGCGCGCTGGGGAGCGGACCTCACCACGGAGGAGGTCGTCCAGACGGTCGCGGCGGACGAGGTCCCGGCGGAGGAGGTCGACCGGCTGTTGGTGGTGCTGCGCGAGGCGGACCTGGTCAAGTTCGCGCGGGTCCCCTCCTCCGCTCCGGAGGCGGAGCGGCACTGGACGGAGGCGCGCGCCTGGGTCGCCGGGTTCCAGCCGCCGGTCGTGGAAGACGATGAGGACGTGGAGGCAGAAGCGGAAGAGACGGCGGAGGTGGTGGGGTGAGCTTCGAGTTCGTGCACCCGTGGGCGCTGCTCCTCCTGCTCCTCCCGCCGCTCTACTGGCTGTGGACGCGGCGTTCGCGCCCGACGGCGGTCCTCCTCCCGCGCACGGGGGCGCTTGCCCGCCTGCAGTCGCGGGGGACGCGCTGGGCGGCGCGGGTGCCCTCTGTCCTGCGGGCGCTGGCGTTCGTGTGCCTGGCGGTCGCGCTGGCCCGGCCGCGCACGGGGAGCGCCGTGGTGGAGGAGCAGGCGGAGGGGATCGGGATTGTGGTGGCGATGGACATATCCTCGTCCATGCTCGCGGAGGACTTCCGCCCCTCCAACCGGCTGGAGGTGGCGAAGCGGACCACCGCGCGCTTCATCCAGGGGCGGAAGCACGACCGGATCGGGCTGGTGGCGTTCGCGGGGGAGGCGCTGACGCAGGTCCCCACCACCGTCGACTACGCCGTCCTTTTCTCGGCGCTGGAGCAGATGCAGCCGGGGATGCTGGAGGACGGGACGGCCATCGGGATGGGGCTCGCCACCGCGGTCAACCGGCTGCGCGGCGTCCCCGGTCGGTCGCGCGTGGTGATCCTGATGAGCGACGGCGAGAACAACCGCGGCGACATCGACCCGCGCGCCGCCGCCCGCGCGGCGGGGGCGCTGGGGATCCGTGTGTTCACCATCGGCGTCGGGTCGCGCGGGATCGCCCGGGTGCCGGTGGCGGTGGGGGCGGCGGGGCTGCGCTACGCCTACCTCCCGGTCACCATCGACGAGGCGCTCCTCACCGACATCGCGCGCACCACCGGCGGGCGCTACTACCGCGCCGCCGACCCGCAGGCGCTGAGCCGCGTGTACGCCGAGATCGACCGGCTGGTGAAGACCCCGGTGCGGGTGCGCCGCTACGTCCGCCACCGCGAGCTGTACCTCCCCCTCCTCCTGGCCGGCGCGGCGCTGCTGGCGCTGGAGTGGCTGTGGCGCGGGTCGCGCCGTGGAGTGGTGGGGTAGGGCGATGCCGGTGACCTTCGGCCGGTTGCCACTCCTCGCGCCCGCGCTCCTCCTCCCGCTCCTGGTGGGGATCGGGATGGCGCTGGCCGCGCGCCGCCGTCGCCGCTTCGCGGAGGCGTTCGGGGACGCGCCGCTGGTCCGCCGGCTCGCCGGGGGAGTGCTGCGCGGTTCCTCCTGGCCGCGCGCCCTCCTCCTCCTCCCCGCGGCGGCGCTGCTCGGGGTGGCGGCGGCCGACCCGCGCTGGGGGAGGGGAGGCGGGGAGTCGGGGGCGGGCGGCGCGGACGTGGCGCTGGTGCTGGACGACTCCAACTCCATGCTCACCGAGGACGTGCGTCCCAACCGGCTGGAGCGCGAGCGGCAGGCGGCGTGGGCGCTGGTGGGCGGGCTCCCGGCCAGCCGCTTCGGGCTGGTGGTCTTTTCCGGGCGGGGGTACGTCCTCGCCCCACTGACGGGCGACGCGGGGGCGCTGGAGCTG
>JAFAYN010000375.1 GCA_019240375.1 Gemmatimonadota bacterium | reverse complement strand
GCGGGGGTCGACCGGCAGGTGATGGACGCCGACGCGCCCGAGCTGGGCGTGCTGTTCGACCTGCTCAACTCGCGCCGGGTGCGGGAGATGGACCTGGCGATGGGGTTCCGCGGCGTTCCCTCGGTGGGAACCGTGTTCATGAACCGCCTGCGCGACGAGGCCTTCTTCGCGCAGCTCCTCTCGCAGTACCACGGAGCCGCGGGCGCCACCGTGTTCTTCGCCGCCGGGTCGGTGTTCGGCGGTACCGGCGCGGCCGCGCTCCCCGTCGTTGGCCGGGCGCTGCGCGACGGGGTGCAGCAGCGGCCCGGCGCGTCGGCCGTCCGCGGCGCCGAGCGCGCCCGGCTGGGCGCGGCGCTCCTCCTCCCGTACTTCACCCTCCCCACGCCGGGCGGCGCCCCCGCCGACGGGGGGCCCCGCCCCGAGAACGCGGTCTTCGCGCACAACGCGGCGGGCGCCCTCCCCACGTACCTGGATCGCGAGCGCGACCCCGGGTATGGGGCGTACTACCTGGTGGGCGACAGCCTCCCCCGCGAGCAGGAGCGCAACGAGCTGGGCGGCGATGCGCAGGCCAACGTGGCGCACTACGTGGAGCTCTTCGCGGCGCTGGCCGCGCTCGACTTCACCGCGCGCGGGGGCGAGGAGCGCGACGACCGGCTCCCCATCTACCGGGCCACCGGTGTGGGGAGCGACGAGCCGGGGTGGGGTGACCTCCCGGTAGACCGGGGGACCCGGCGCGCGCTCAAGGGGGCGCTGGTCGCCCTGCACACCTTCCTTTCCTTCTTCCGTCCCAACGGGGGCTCGCCGGAGGACCTCGCGGCGGCGCTGCACGGCGTGACCTGGGCGGGGCTCCTGCGCCTGCCTCCCGCCACCTGGTCCGACCGCTCCGACGCGCTCGACGCCGTGGGCCGAAGCTGGATGAGCACCTGGGAGTGGCTCCGCGAGCTGCGCCGCTCCACCCCCGCGCTGCACCTGGCCGCCGCCACCGCCGACCAGCCCACCCGGGTGCCGACCCACGCCCTGATCGAAGGCTTCGGGCGCGGAGGCCAGCAGGGGCGGCACGCCGACGACGTGTTCGGCGTGTTCCGCGCCTGGAACACCGAGGCCGCGCGCCGCAGGAACGGCGGGTTCGGCGCCTTCATGGAGGTGCTGCGCGCCGGGAGCGAGCGCTTTGCCGAAGACCGTTTCCCCGAAGCCGAACAACCCGGCCAGGAGGAGAACTGAGATGGCCACGCCCGCACGCACCCGCCGGCTGCTGCCGCGGTTCCGTCCCCAGACCAACGTTCCCGACCTCCCCCCCGGCCGCTGGAGCGTTGTGGAAGCCCCCGCCGAGCTGGGCAAGCTGGAAGTGCCCCGCGATGACGACGGCGGCGCGTTCCGCACGCGCGTCCAGTCCGTCCCCAGTCCGTGGGCGCGGCTCTTCCTCTTCCGCGACGCCATGCTGGACCCCAACCACCCGGCCCGGGCGCTGGTGGAGAACGAGCTGCTCGACGCGCTGGAGCTGGCCTGGGTGTGCGGACCCCAGTCGCTGCGGCTGGAGACCACGCAGGTGCGCGTTCCCGACCTGGTGGGGAGCGAGGTGACCGCCCGGGTGCGCGACTACGCGTCGGCGCTGGTCGACCTGGCGCCGCGGACGGCGCAGCACGAGACGCGCGAGGCCAGTGCGCTCCCGGTGATCACCCTCGCCACGGTGGACGGCCGGCCGGTCTTCGCGTCGTCGCCCTACACCGTGCTCTTCACCGCTGAGGACGCCGCCCACGAAGACTACCCCTACCTCTTCCGCTACGCCGCGGGGCAGCCCGCCCGCCACCTGCGCGAGAGGGAGTTCTCGTTCCAGCGATACGTGGCGACGGTGGTGCTCCCGCAGATGCTGGCGCCCCGGCCCGCGCCCTCGGAGCACGTGGACGACGACGCCGTGCGCCGCGGCGTGGCCAGGTGGCTGGCCGACGCGGTGGCCGACGCACGGCGGGCCGCCGGGCAGCGCCAGAGGGAGCTGGCCGCTCCCGAGAGCCTGGAAGCGCAGATCCGCACGCTCCACCTCCGTCACGCCGGCGAGCACGCCTTCGCCGGGGTTACGTTGTACACGGGCTCGGGGGAGGATCTCGTCAGCCGCTGGAAGCTGCTGGCCACCACCGGCCACGAGCCGCGGCCCCTGGTGCTGGTCCCCGGCACCTTCGACGGCAAGTACGGAGAAGGGCTGCCCAGGGTGGAGCTGCCCTCCAGCCTGGAGCGGATCCGCGACCGCGAGGTCCTTCCCGGCACCTCGCACCGGCACCCCTGGGTGCTCCCCGAGACGGACTGGCTGGCCGACGCGCTGGTGATCCTGAGCTATCCCCTGGACCCCGAGGGGGCGTACGGGCACGGGTGCTATTATCCCGACGCCTCGGTGACCCAGCCGCCGTTCGCGCAGCCGCAGATCGCCCTTCCGCTCAAACCCGACTTCTTCCGCTGGTTCCAGCCGGCCGAGGTGGAGCGGTGGCTGCGCATCGACGTGCCGCGCCCCGGCGAGGTACGCGTGACGCTCACCATCCCGGTGGGGAGCGAGCATCCCGAGGAGATCCGCGTCACCCGGCGCTACACCGCGACCCAGATGCGGCAGGACCAGGGAGGGCCCCAGGTGGTGGTGTGGCCGGCCTTCCTGGCCGACGACTGGCCTTCCTACGCGGTCTTCCGTCTCGACCCCGCCGCCGGGCCGATCCATCCCTCCGCCACGCTGCGGCTCAAGGCGTTCGCCGACGGCGCGGAGCTCCCCGCCGCCGGGCAGGCGCAGCGCTCGGGAGAGGCGTCCACCTACGCCTTCGGCCGCGCCCCCACGGTGCTCGCCTTCGAGGCCGACAGCGGGCCCGGGCTGCCGCCGCAGGGGCTGGGGGTGCTCCTTCCCCGCTACCGGACCGCTCCCGCGCCCTCCGCCGAGCGGTGGACCGTGGGGGTGGACTTCGGCACCTCGAACACCGTGGTGGCCATGCGCAGGGACGGCGTGCACGAGCCGACGGTGCTCCAGCACGAGCAGCTCCTCCTCCCCGTCACGCGTGCGGGGGCCGACCTGCCATTCTACACCGACTCGTTCTTCCTCCCCGAGAAGATCTCACCGGAGCCGTTCAACAGCGCGGTGGTGCACGTGAGCGCCCTTCCGTCGTACACCGGGGCGGACCGCGAGCCGGTGGCGCTGCGGGTGAACGTTCCCTTCCTGGGGTGGGTCAAGGACGACGAGCACAACCGGGTCGCCGACGACCTGAAGTGGTCCACCAGCGACCGCGAGGAGTTCCTGGCCTCGGTGTTCCTCCGCAACGTGGCCGCGCTGGCGCTCGCCAGCGCCCGCGAGGCCGGGGTGCGGCCGGAGAACGTCACCTTCGCGTATGCCTACCCCCGCGCTTTCGAGATCGACCGGCTGAGCGACCTGCAGGCCCGCTGGCGCGGGGTGCTGGGCACCTCCGACGGCGGCGGGGACGTACCCGGCCGCCCGCGGCTCGCCGCCCCGTTCGACGAGGGGCAGAGCGCGCTCCAGTACTTCGTGGGCCGCGGGTCGGTGACGGTCGCGGGCGACGCGTCGGTGATCATGGACGTGGGCGGGGGGACCACCGACCTGGCCGTGTACGCGCGCGGAACCGCCCTCGTGCTCGATTCGCTGCGCTGGGGTGGGCGGGACCTGGTGAGCTCGCGCGTGCGCAAGGACGGCGTGACGGGCTTCACCAACCCCTTCGTGCGCGCTTTCGCCGGATGGGCCGAGCAGAACGGCCTCCCGGGCTCGCAGCGGGAGCCGCTGCTCAAGTTCAGGAAGGAGGGGCACGACGCCCTGGCGCTCGGCTATCTGCTGCGCACCCCCTGGTACCGCGGCGACGGCGCGCTGCGCTTCCGCGAGAGCCCCGAGTACGGCGCATTCCGCGGCGTGGTGCTGTACTTCTTCGCGGCAGCCTTCCACCACACCGGGCTGCTGCTGCGCGCGCTCGGCGCCACGCACCCCGACCTGCGCCTGGACGCGGTGGTGCTGGCGGGGAACGGGAGCCGCTTCCTGGAGTGGCTGCAGCGCGAGTGGGGCGAGACGGTGTCCAACCCATTCCGCGAGGTGCTGCTGGCGGTGCTGGCGGCCGCGGGCGGGGTGCCGCAGGCCGGGGCGCCGCGCGTGGTGCCGAGCATCGCGCCCAAGCACGAGGTGGCGCTGGGGCTGGTCTCCGGGGTCGACGCCACCAGGCTCACGCTGGCCGCCGACGCCCGGGGCTCGGTGGTGGGCGAGTCGGTGCGCGTCGAGCGTCCCGGCGGCGAGCCGGTGCGCTACGCCGAGACGTCGCGCATCGCGTCGCACCTGAGGGCCACCGGCGACACCATCAGCGGCATCCGCTGGGAGAGCGGCCCGATGGAGATCGACCGGTTCCACGCCGCGCTCGCCGCG
>JAFAYN010000330.1 GCA_019240375.1 Gemmatimonadota bacterium | reverse complement strand
CCCCGCCCACCACCGTGCCGGCGGTGAGGTCGCTGTGCCCGCCCAGGTACTTGGTCGCGCTGTGCACCACCAGGTCCGCGCCCCGCTCCAGCGGGCGTGCGTTGACCGGCGTCGCGAAGGTGGAGTCCACCACCAGCAGGGCGCCGTGGGCGTGCGCCGCCTCCGCCAGCGCGTCCAGGTCCGGCACCCGCAGGAGGGGGTTGGACACGGTCTCCGCCAGCACCACGCGGGTGTTCGGGCGGAAGCCTGCCTCCCACCCGGGCGCCAGGAAGTCGGCGTAGGTGGTCTCGACGCCCAGCCGCGACAGCTCGCGGTCGAGCAGGCCGCGCGTCCCGCCGTACAGCGCGTCCGCGGCCAGCACGTGGTCGCCCGCCTGCACGCACGCCAGCAGCGCGCACGCGACCGCGGCCATCCCGCTCCCCACCGCCACGCAGTCGTCCCCGCCCTCCAGCGCGGCGATCCGGGCCTCCACCGCCACGTTGTTGGGGCCGTTCCCGTAGCGGGAGTACAGCACCTCCCCCTGCCCGTCCGGATCGCCGTGGAAGGTGGAGCTCTGGAAGATGGGGGTGGTGACCGGCGCCCCCACCGAGGGCTCCGGGTCGCCCGCGTGGACGGCGCGCGTGGAAAGCCCGGCGAAGCTGGATCGAGAGGTCATCTCACTCCTGCAGGAGGGAGGGAAGCGAGCAGAAGGTCCCGTCGCGGTAGGCCACCACCACCCGCCGCTCGGCCAGGTCCGACAGCACCGCTGTGGCGGCGTCCGGGACGATCCCGGTCCGCTCGGTGACGGCGGGCGCGGCGGCGCGCCCCAGGCGCAGCAGCGTCCCCCAGCAGGCGCGCTGCTGCCGGTCGGCGCGCCCCAGGAGCTGGAAGCCGCGGTCCTCCACCTCGGCGGCCGGGAGGAGGTCGTGGTGCTCCAGCACCTCCTCGATCGGCTCCTGGTGGTGCTCCTGGAGGCCGCGCACCACGAAGAACGCTTCCCCGGGGCGGTCGGCCCCCTGGAAGCGGAGGAGGAGCTTGGCGACGATCTCGTCCGCGCACGAGTAGTCCAGCACGCGGACCTGCGAGAAGTCGAGGATCGAGAGGCAGAGGGAGCGCTCCTCCTCCATCTCCGCGATCTGGCTCTCGATCCCCGACCGGATGGCCCGCCCCGTGGGGCGGGTCACCAGGTTGCTGTACAGCGAGGTGATGGAGCGCCGGTGAACGAGCGTCAGGTCGATGGCGAGCGGAGCAACCTTGCGCTCGGGGAGCATGATCAAGCGGACTGCGAGTCGGAGATGGTGACCTTCTCCATCACGTCGCCGCGCTGCAGCTGCTTCACCACGTCCATCCCGTCGGTAACCTGGCCGAAGACGGTGTACTGTCCATCCAGGTGACGACCGTTCCGCTCGTCCAGGACCACGAAGAACTGGCTCCCGGCGCTGTCAGGATGCTGCGAACGCGCCATGGAGAGCGCACCCGTCTTGTGAAGGTGCGGATTGCCCTGGACTTCCAGCTTGACGTTGTAACCGGGGCCACCGGTGCCGATCCGCCGGTCCGTCAGGGGGAGTTCCTTCGTGAGCGGATCTCCACCCTGCACCACGAAGTTAGGCTCTACGCGATGGAAGATGATCCCATCGTAGAACCCATCCTTCACTAGCTTCTCGAAGCTGGCGACGGTCAGAGGTGCCGCGTCAGGATACAACTCGGCGGTGAAGCTCCCCTTGTTGGTCTGGAAGGTCACGGTCTTCATGGTTCCCCCGGGTCAGGAATGATGATTTGCGATGTTTCCTGCTTCTGCTTCTGCTTCAGCGCCTCGGCGCGGACCGGCCGGGCGCGGCGCCGCCTTCCGGCGCGCTCTCCGCCTTGGCGGGGAGGACGATCAGGATCTGCGCGCCGGGAAAGGGCGACAGGTCGGTTTCCATCGGCTGGGCGTCGTCCCACTCCGGGACGTCGGCGATCTTTGCGGTGCCGCTGCGGATGGCGATCTTCCCGCCCCAGCGCCCCACCTTCTTGCGGATCTGCTTGAGTCCCTGCCCGCGCCCGGGGTCGCGGAAGCGCGTGATCCCGTGGATGAAGGCGGCCTCCAGCGCGGTGGAGTCGCTCCAGCGGTCGCCGAAGCGCGCGGAGTGCTCGCGCGCCAGCGACCCCTTGAAGCCGATCCCCAGGTCCATCACCGAGATCACCGCCACCTTCCGCCCCAGCCGCTTGGCCCAGTTGTAGATCTGGATCCCCACCCACCCCGGCGCGTCGGCGTGCTCGATGATGTTCTGCGACACCTCGGACAGGAGCATGCTGAAGCCGATGGCGTCAGCGCGCGAGTAGTGGAGCTGCTCGGAAAGGATGGTGCTGATGCGGCTCTCGTTGAGGACGTCGATCACCCCGTGCACGTCCTCGTGCGACTGGATGCGGGTGATCTCCAGCAGGACGCTCGACTCCCTGCCGCCGCGCGGGCGGGGGGGCGAGCGCATCTCGAAGATCGCCTCCGCCTCGCGGACGAACCCCATGCGCGACAGGTAGCTGACCACGTCCGACGCCTGCGGCAATTCCAGCAGCGGCGGGTTCCCGCCCTGGCGCAGCGTTTCCCCCAGCGCGAGCAGGCCGACCATCCCGTAGGGGTCGGCCCAGCGGACGTGGCGCGCGTCGATCAGGGCGCGCTCGTCGCCGACCTCCGCCGCCTCCGCGATCAGCGCGTCGAAGGCGTCGTCGTCCAGCCTGGGGGGGACCACCAGCACTCGTGTCATCGAAGCGGAGCCTTCACGGGGTCGGGAAACGGGGCGGCAAGGTAACACCCCCCCGGCGGCGGTGAAAGGGCGGTCAGGGCGGGGGCGCGGACGCCAGGTGGGCGTACAGCTCCGACGCGCCGCGCACCCCCATCTTGCGGGCCGCGGCCCGATGGGCGCGGAGGATTGTGTCCTCCACCGGGAGCCCGGCGGCGAGCCCGCAGACCAGGGTGGCGCCCCACACGTCGCCGGATCCGGTGGGGTCGCCCTCGATCCCGCCCCCCGGGACGGGGACGTACCCGGAGCGCGGCGGCCCCCCGGGGCCGCGCCCGAGCGACAGGAACGAGGCGCCGGCCGCGCCCTGCGTCACCAGCACCAGCCCCGGGCCGCCGGAGGGGCCGGACGCGCCCTCGGCGAGGCGGCGGGCCAGCTCCAGGATCCCGGGCTCGGCGGGGTCGAGGGTGCGCAGCTCCTCCTCGTTGAGCTGCACCACGTCGAAGCACGCGGCCCAGCGCTCCCAGTCCGGGAGGAGGCGCCGCTCGCGGGCGCCCGCCCCGGGAGGGCCCAGGAAAAGGGAGTGGAGGTCGGTGTACAGGAGGCCGGAGTAGGAGCGCCGCAGCGCCTCGGCGGCGGGGAGGGCCAGCTCGCAGCCGGAGATGAAGTTGACGAACAGGGCGTCGAGCCCTTCCAGGTGGGGGGCCAGCTCGTCCCAGCTCCACCCGGGGATGGCGCCGCTCTGCGACTCGTCCCGGTGCGAGGGGCTCAGGTAGCGCAGCTCCACGCGGTTGTTGCGCTCGGGGACCACGCGCACGGAGGGGCCGACGGACACGCCGGGGAGCGAGGCGAGGAAGTCGCGCGCCTCGCTCTCCAGGTCCCGGCCCACCTTGACGATGGGGACGATCTCCCACCCCTCCGGCCGGGCGGCGGCCGCCGCCGCGAGCGAGTAGCCGATCCCGCCCCACGAGTGGAAGGGGGTCCCCCGCTCCAGGTCTTCCAGGGTCCAGATGGTGTCCCACACCAGCGTCCCCACGATCCCCAGCCGCCGGGGCGCGCCCGTCGCCTCCGCCCGGTCCTCCCCCGTGCCCGTGCTCACACGTGCCCGTAGGTCTCCCGCTTGAACACCGCCGCCGCTCCCACCACCCCGGCGGTCCCCGGGAGCTCGGCGGAGACGATACGGCAGCACTCCTGCGCCGACTTGAAGGCGCGGCGGCGCACCTCGGCGCGGAGCGGCTCGAACAGGTGCTCGCCGGCGCGGGTGACGCCGCCCGCGATCACCACCATCTCGGGGTTGAGGACGTTGATGATGCTCGCCACCCCGGCGCCGAGGAACTTGGCCGTGTCCTTCATCACCTCGTTGGCGTACGGGTCGCCCTGCACGGTGGCCTCGTACACGGTGGCGGCGGTGATGTCCTCCAGCTTGCCGTTCACCAGCTCCACCAGCAGCGACGCCGCGCCGGCCTCGATCCCCTCCACCGCGCGCTGGGCGATGGCGGGGCCGGAGGCGTACTGCTCCAGGCACCCGTAGTTGCCGCACTTGCACTTGCGGCCGTTGGCCTCGATGGTCATGTGCCCGATCTCGCCGGCGGCGTCGGAGCACCCGTGGTAGATCTGCCCGTCGAGCACGATCCCGCCGCCGATCCCCGTCCCCAGCGTCAGCCCCACCAGCGAGCGGGTCCCCCGCCCCGCACCCAGCCACCACTCGCCGTAGCCGGCGCAGTTGGCGTCGTTGTCCAGGGTGGCCGGGAGGTGCACGGCGTTGGAGATCAGGTCTCGCAGCGGGAAGTTGCGCCACCCCAGGTTGGGGGTGTTGATCACCGTCCCGGTGGCGCGATCCAGCGGCCCCGGCGAGCCGATCCCCACCCCGGCTACGTCGGCGCGGGTCCCTCCCTGCTGCTCCAGCACCTCGGCGATGGAGCGCTCCACCATCTGGCAGATGCGGTCCACCACGAACTTGGCCCCCCGCACCGGATCGGTGGGAAGGGAGTGCAGCCCCAGCACCTCTCCGCCCTCGATGGGGAGGAGTCCGACGACGATGTTGGTCCCCCCGAGGTCCACCCCTACGATCCAGCGCTTGTCCGTCGCTCGCTCGCTCATCGGTCTCCCTGGTTCGACACCGTTCCGTCGGCCGCCGTCAGCTCGGCGATCCCCCGTCCCGCGCGTGTCCGCCGCTCGCGCCGGATCCGGTCGCGGATCTCCCGGTTGCGCCGCACCTTGGCCGGATCCACGTAGGGGCGCTCGTGGTG
>JAFAYN010000199.1 GCA_019240375.1 Gemmatimonadota bacterium | reverse complement strand
GCGCGCTGCTGGAGGCCGGCGCCGACGCGAACGCCCGGCAGCACGGCGGGTACACCGCGCTGCACGCGGCGGCGATGCACGGCTCCGGGGAGCGGGTGGAGCTTCTTCTGGCCCACGGCGCCGATCCCGCCCTCCCCGCCGACGACGGGCGCACTGCCGCCGGCTTCGCCCGGGAGCGCGGACACGCCGCGGTCGCCGCGCGGCTGGCGCCCGCCTGACCCGGCACGCACCCCACCGGATACACCGAGCATGGAGATCCTCCCCACCACCCTGGCCGGGCGCCACGTGCGCCTGGAGCCCCTGTCGCTTGCGCACGTCGACGCGCTGTGCGAGGTGGGGCTCGACCCCGAGCTGTGGCGCTGGACGCTGACCCTGATCCGCACCCCGGAGGAGATGCGCGACTTCGTGGAGACCGCGCTGCGCGAGCAGGCGGCGGGCGTTTCCCTCCCCTTCGCCACCGTGGACGCGGCCACGGGGCGGGTGATCGGGAGCACCCGCTTCGGCAACGTCAGCCGGGAGCACCGGCGGGTGGAGATCGGGTGGACCTGGGTGGCGCGCCCCTGGCAGCGCACCCCCGCGAACACCGAGGCCAAGTACCTGATGCTCCGCCACGCCTTCGAAACGCTGGGGTGCGTGCGCGTGGAGCTGAAGACCGACGCGCTGAACGCCCGGTCGCGCGCCGCCATCCTGCGCATCGGCGCGCGTGAGGAAGGAATCCTCCGCCGGCACATGATCTCGCAGGGCGGGCGGATGCGCGACACGGTGTACTTCAGCGTCCTGGACGACGAGTGGCCCGGCGTGCGGGCGGCGCTGGAAGCGAAGCTGGCCCGCCCCTTTCCCATCCCGTAGTGCCCCGGTACGGATGGCGGAGCGGGCGCGCGGCGCGTAAGGTTACACCCTCCACCGATCCGACCACCCCGAGCCGGCACCGACATGCGGAAGCGACACGCGATCCCCCTCCTCCTCGCCCTGGCCGGGTGCGCCCCGGCGGCGCGCAGCGCCCCCGCGCCCGCCCCGGCCGCCGCCCCCCTGCGGGCGGCGCTCGACTCCATCTTCGACGACACCGTCTTCGCCAGCGCCTTCTGGGGGGTGGAGGTCCGCTCACTGGACAGCGGCGAAACGCTGTACCGGCGCAACGCCGAGCGGCTCTTCATCCCCGCCTCCAACATGAAGATCGTCACCGGCGCCGCGGCCCTGGAAGCGCTGGGGCCCGACTACCGCTACCGCACCCAGGTGGGGGCGGAGGGGACGGTGGAGGGGGGCGAGCTGCGCGGCAACCTGGTGGTGCGCGGGAGCGGCGACCCCACTATCGCCGCGCACTTCACCGGCGACCCGCGGGCCGTCTTCCGCGCCTGGGCCGACTCGCTGCGCGCCCGGGGGATCACCCGCGTCACCGGGAGCATCGTCGGCGACGACGACGTGTTCGACGACACCCCGCTCGGGCGCGGGTGGGCGTGGGACGACCTGGACGCCGACTACTCGGCGGAGATCGGCGGGCTGGAGTTCAACGAAGGGTTCGTCACCGTCCGCGTCGCCCCGGGCCTCCGCCCCGGCGACCCCGCCCGCGTGGCGCTCGACCCGCCCACCGGGTACGTCCCGGTGGTCAACCACACCACCACCGTCGCGCCGGGAACCCGTGCCGACGTCTCGGCCACCCGAGCCCCCTTCCAGAACCAGGTGGTGGTCTCCGGCCCCGTCCCCGCCGACACCGCGGGGGTGGAGACCACCGTGTCGGTGCGCGACAACACCCTGTACTTCACGAGCGTGCTGCGGGAAACGCTGCGGGACGCGGGGATCCGGGTGGACGGTCCCGCCGTGGACGAGGACGCCCGCCCCGACTCCGTCCGCCGCCGCGCCGTCACCCCGCTCTTCACCCACACCTCCGCGCCGCTGCGGGAGATCCTCCCCGGCTTCCTCAAGCCCAGCCAGAACCAGATCGGGGAGATCCTGCTGAAGACGCTGGGGCACGAGCTGCGCGGCCAGGGGAGCGCAGCCGCCGGGCGCGCCGTGGTCGACTCGCTCCTCCGCACCTGGGGGCTGAACCCGCGGCAGCTCGCCCAGGTCGACGGCTCGGGGCTGTCCCGCTACGACATGGTGGCCCCCGACCTCCTGATCGGGATCCTGACCCACATGACCCGCTCCCCCAACTGGAGCGTCTGGTACGCCGCTCTCCCCATCGCGGGGGTGGACGGGACGCTGGCGTCGCGGATGAAGGGGACCCCGCTGCAGGGGAACGTGCACGCCAAGACGGGGACTCTCTCCGGCGTCCGCTCCCTGTCCGGGTACCTGACCACCGCGGGCGGGGAGCGGCTGGTCTTTTCCGCCATCGCCAACCATCACACCGTCGCCTCGCGCGACGTCGACCGGGTGGCCGAGGCGGCGCTGCGGCGGATCTACGAGGCGCGCCGGGTGCCCGCGGCCGCTCCCTGAGCGCCACAGGTCGCCGTCGAAAACGGAACGGGCCCGCACCGGAGTGCGGGCCCGCTGCGTTTCCCCTGCGGCTCAGGCCGGCGGCGGAGGGGGGGGAGGCGGCGACGCC
>JAFAYN010000196.1 GCA_019240375.1 Gemmatimonadota bacterium | reverse complement strand
CCCGCCGCCCTGGTAGCCGCCGCCGCGGTTCATGTTCCCGCCCTGCCGCTGCCAGTCGCTCCGGCCGGAGTAGTCGACGTCGTAGTCCATGCCGTAGCTCCGGCCCTGGCCCTGGTTCTGGCCCCACTCCCGGTTCCCACCGGTGCGGAAGGTCATCCGCTGACCCATCTCCTCCCCGCCCCGGTAGCCGCCGCCGCGGTTCATCCCGCCGCCCTGCTGCCGCCACCCGCCGCGGCCGGTGTCGTTGCCGTACTCGCCGTAGTCGTACCCGGCGTCGTTCTGGTTGAAGTCGCTGCCGCCCTGGTTGTAGGCGCCGTACCCGCTGCGGTTGTTGTCGCGTGCGTCCCAGGCGTCGCCCCAGCTCCCGCCCCCGCCGCCCCGGTAGCCGCCCTGGAAGTCGTACCCGCCGCTCTGGTAGCCGCTCCCGCCCTCGTAGCCGGGGTTGTGGTTCATGCGGTTGCCGGCGTTCCTGCCGCCGCCGCTCATCCACCCGGTGCGGTCCTCGTAGTCCCTTCCGTAGCGATTCATCAGGCCCTCCCCAGATTCGGTTTCCGAAGGTCGCGGAGTCGATTCCGCGCGAATTCCGGTGTCCTGTCCGGCTGCCGTCCCCTCGGGGACGGGGAGGAAACTGCGTTGCAAAACACGGACCCGGAGCGCCGTCGCGTGTGTCTCATCTCCCTGTCGTGCATCGGCTTATGAGCCGGGTGGCCCCTCGTGCGACGCCCGGCAGGCGCGGCCGGGGCGTTTGACGGACGGGCGGTGCTTCCCTAACGTGTGGAGCCGGCTCGCCGCTTCCCCTGTCCGACCTCCCCATGCAACTCCGGAGTCGTATCCCGATGAGCATCGACGTACGTGCACCCCTGCGCGCGCGGGCCCTGGGCGCCGCCCTCGGCGCGCTGGCACTGGCCCACGCCGCTCCCGCCCGCGCGCAGGCCCCCGGCTCGCTCGACGCCGAGATCACCCGCCGCGTGGCCGAGGTGCAGCCGCGCGTGGTGGCCTGGCGGCGCGACATCCACCAGCACCCCGAGCTGTCCAACCGCGAGACGCGCACCTCGCAGCTCGTCGCCGAGCACCTGCGCTCCCTGGGGCTGGAGGTGCGCACCGGGGTGGCGCACACCGGCGTGGTGGGGATCCTGCGCGGTGGGAAGCCCGGGCGCACGGTGGCGCTGCGGGCCGACATGGACGCGCTCCCGGTGGCCGAGCAGGTGGACGTTCCCTTCAGGTCCACCGTGCGCACCACCTACAACGGGCAGGACGTGGGGGTGATGCACGCCTGCGGGCACGACATGCACACCGCCATGCTGATGGGGGTGGCGCAGGTGCTCGCCGGGATGCGGGAGCGGATCCCCGGGACGGTGGAGTTCGTCTTCCAGCCGGCGGAGGAGGGGCCGCCCGCGGGCGAGGAGGGAGGCGCCTCGATGATGGTGCGCGAGGGAGTGTTCCGCGACCCGAAGCCGGACGCTGTCTTCGGGCTGCACGTCTGGACGCAGCCGGTGGGTCAGCTCTTCGTCCGTCCGGCGGGGGCGATGGCGAGCGCGGACAACCTGCGGATCGTGGTGCGCGGCCGGCAGACGCACGGGGCGGTGCCGTGGGGCGGGGTGGACCCCATCGTGGTGGGGGCGCAGATCGTCGGCGCGCTGCAGACCATCGCCAGCCGGCAGGTCAACGTCACCACGGCGCCCGCGGTGGTCACCATCGGGAGCTTCCAGGGCGGGGTACGGCAGAACATCATCCCCGACTCGGTGGTGATGCTGGGGACGGTGCGCACCTTCGACGACGCCATGCGCAAGGACATCCATGACCGCGTCCGCCGCACCGCCGAGATGATCGCCGCCAGCGCGGGCGCCACCGCCGAGGTGACCATCCGCGAGGCGGCGGCGCTCACCTACAACGACCCTGGTCTCACCACGCGCATGACGCCGACGCTGGAGCGGGTGGCGGGGAGCGCGGGGACCCGGCCTTCTCCGCTGATCACCGCTTCCGAGGACTTTTCCTACTTCCAGCGCGAGGTGCCGGGGATGTTCGTGTTCCTGGGGATCGTGCCTCCGGGGACGGATCCGGCCACGGCGCCGGCCAACCACTCGCCGAAGTTCTTTGCCGACGAGGCGGCGCTTCCGGTCGGTGTGCGCACCATGGCGACTCTTGCGCTGGATTACCTGATGGGGGGTTCGGGGAGGTAAGCTATTTTGCGTGGTGGCGGGCCGCTACGGGAGCCCACAATACTGCCGTGGTCTCCCTCCGCAAAAGATTTGGGGGTACTGCGGAAACAACAAACGACGGAGTTCGGCGTGCAGTTTAGCCCCTCCCCACTCGTGGGGGAGGGGTTGGGGAGGGGTTGGGGAGGGGGCCTGCCTTCCCCCAGAATTGGGGGATCAAGGGGGCTGCTGTGCGGCTCTAAGGCCGCCGGATGGGGGGCTTGCGGCTCCACGACTCCCTTGCCTTCGCCGTCCTCCGTCCCCATCCTATCTGTCGTACCCCCTCCTCTTCTCTCGCAGCGCAATCTTCCGTGGACCTGAAGCAACGCTCCCGGCCCGACGAATGGGCCGCCGTTCCGCACGCCGCTCCCTCGCTCACGGGTGAACGCCGGCCGCGCGTGCTGGTGGTGGACGACGAGCCCAACATCCGCAGCATCCTCCTCCGCGCGCTCGGCGGCGGGGGGTACGAGCTGTCCGAGGCGCCCGACGGCGAGAGCGCGCTGGCGATCATCGAGGCGGGCGGGGTGGACGTGGTCCTTTCCGACCTGCTGATGCCGGGGATGAGCGGGACCGAGTTGCTGAGCCTGGCGAAGAGCCGGGACGACGCCCTCGGCTTCATCATCCTCACCGGCGTCGGCACCATGGAGGACGCCATCCGCGCCCTCCGGCTCCAGGCCGACGACTACCTCCTCAAGCCCTTCAACCTCGACGAGGTCCTCCTGTCGGTCGAGCGCGCGCTCCGGCACCGCAGGCTGGTGCTGGAGAACCGCTACTACCAGGAGCACCTGGAGGGGCGCGTGGCCGAGCAGGCGCAGCAGATCGAATCGCTCTTCGCCGACGCCCTCTTCACCATCGCGGGGGCGGTCGAGGCGCGCGACGGGTACACGGGCGGGCACATCGAGCGGGTGACCCGCTACGCGGTGGCGACCGGCCGGGCCATGGGGGTGAACGCGGACACGCTCCGGCAGCTCTGGGTGGCCGGGCTCCTCCACGACGTCGGCAAGGTCGCCATCCCCGACCAGATCCTGGGGAAGCCGGGGCGGCTCAGCCAGGAAGAATACGGGATCATGCAGCGGCACCCCACCATCGGGGCCAACATCTTGGAGCGCAGCTCCTTCCTGCGCCCCGCCATCGACGGCGTGCTGCACCACCACGAGCGGTGGGACGGGACGGGGTACCCGCAGCGCCTCCGCGGCGAGGAGATCTCGCTGGTGGGGCGGATCCTGGCGGTGGCCGACGCGTACGACGCCATCGTGACCACCCGCCCCTACCGGAAGAAGAGCCCCTCCGAGGCGGCGGTGGCGGAGCTTCGCCGGTGCGCGGGGACGCAGTTCGACCCGGAGGTGGTGGAAGCTTTCCTGCGCGCGCTCAGGGACGGGCTCCCCGAGGCGGCCGATCCGTACCTGGTTCCCGGGAGGGGGTGGGGCGTGGCCGCGGTGGCCTGAAAGCGTCAGGCGTTTTTTTTGCAAAGGCAGGCGCCCTAGTGACGAGGGCGTGAGGTGTCACCCGATAAGAGCACACCCGGCGCGAGCCGGGGCCGCAGAGCCGGGCGTCTCCCGAGGGAGATCGGCCAGCCGCCGAACGTGAACCCGATTACCGAGCCTGATGACCGCTCAGCGGTCGGTGTGGGAGATTCTCGCCGACAGGGGCGAGGACCCCCGCAGCGCCGGCAGCCCCCGTGCTGCCACACTCCCGTCCCTCGCCGACCTCCCCACCGAGGACCTGGCCCCCGTGCTCGCGGTCATCCGCCGGGTATCGGAGGCCATTCTACGTC
>JAFAYN010000487.1 GCA_019240375.1 Gemmatimonadota bacterium | reverse complement strand
TCGTAGTTGGACGAGTACTTGAGCTGCGTCCCGCTGAGCTGGTTGGAGTACGGCCGGGCGATGGAGGTCACGTTGGCGCACAGGTACTTGAAGTAGTACCGGATGGTGGCCTGCTGCCCGTTCCCCGTCTGCTTTGCGGTGGCGGTGAAGTACTGCTTGTTGGGGGTCCCGGCGGGGATCGCCAGGATATTGGAGGTGGTGACCGTCGACCCCACCATCTGGAAGCACCCGGCGTTGAAGGAGGCGTTCCCCACCGGCTGCAGGTCGTAGGTGGTCCCCGCGTCCGCCCCGCCGAAGTCGTAGGTGACGTCCAGGTAGATCGTCTGCCCCACCACCGCCCCGGGACCGAGGAGGCCGCTCACCAGCACCCCGCCCGCCTGGGCGCTGATCATGCTCTTCGTGGTGACCGTCCCCGATCCCGTGACCGATCCCGCCGAAGCGTCGGAAACCGACACGGTCAGCGTCGTGGAAACCCCGAACGAGCAGGGGTAGGTCACGAACCAGTAGACGTTGCGGGACGCCCCGGCCGCCAGCGAGCCGAGGTACTGGGTCGCCGCCTGCCCGCCGGCGAGCGAGATCCCGCCCGCGAAGCCGGTGATGGTGGCCGAGAGCCCCGTCTGGGTGGTCCCGGCCGTGTTGGTCACCCGGAACGCGACGTAGGTGGTCTGCGGGCCGGTGCACGGGCTGTTGCTGTCGAGCGTCAGGTCCGGCGCGCTGACCATGGCGACGGACACCCCGGGGAACCGTGCGGCGGTCCGCGGCACACCCGCCGACAGGGCGGGCATGGCGCTCCCCGTCCACAGCAGCAGCGCAGTGACGAGGGACACGAGGAACCGCAGGGTGTGCCGGAGCATCGCCCGGTGGAACTCTAGATGGAGCAAGGATCGTTGTAGAGGATGGAGCGAGCCGGGTACGGCTCAGGAGCGACCGAAGGGGAGTACGGGAGCTTCGATCAGGCCGTGGGGAGAAATCGAGGCCTGCTCGCGACGTGCGGACCCGGACCGGCGACGGGCATCCTTCTGTGGAAGTCCGAATTACGGAGCGCACAAGATAGGAGGAACTCCGCGAATCGTGCAAGGGAAATCACCGGATGTATCCCGCCCGATTTCTTTACAGCATGCGTAAATCATTACACAGAAACTATTTACAGGAAAATCAAGACTTACGCGGTCGAAAAGCTGGACACCGTCGCACCGGTGTCGCGAAACATAAATTGTTGCCATTTAGTTACTTAGGAGAACACACCGACGGGCCCGGCCCTGGCATAGGGTGCATCCCGGGATGCACTCTCTCCGGAACCGAGCCCTCGCATGACCGTCCTCGCCCATCGCGCGCACGCGGGAAAGACCCGCCGTGACCTCACCCCGTCCTGGCCCGCCCTGCTCCTGGGGCTGGCCGTGTCCGTTTCCGCGTGTGGGGGTTCCCCCACGGACCCGGGGAGCGGCCCCGTCACCGAGAGCTCGCCGGTGGCGCTGGACCGGAGCGAGGTCACGCTCACCCGCCTGGGAGAGACCGCCACGATCACCGCCCGCGCCGGGAGCGAGACGACCACCACCCCCGCCCTGACGCTGGTGAGCGAGTCGCGCTACCTGGGCGAGCTTCCCGTGCTCGATCCGGCGGCGCTCGCCGCGGGGCAGATCCGGGCGAGCGCGCCGGGGACCGCGACGCTGCGCGTGGCGGCCTTCGACCGGGGCCCGGCGCTGCTGCAGGTGTACGTCCGCCCGGCGCGCCCGCTGGTGGTGGCGGCGACGCCCGGTGCCGCCACGGCGGAGGGGGACACCCTGAGCGTGCGTGGCTTCCGGATGCAGGACGTTCCCGTGGACGGGGTGCGGGTCGGCGGAATCGCGGCGACGGTGCTCTCGCGCGACAGCGCCACCCTGCGCATCCGCGTCCCCTCCCTGTCCGCGGAGAGCTGCGTGAGCGGCGCCCGGCGCGACACCCTGTGGGCGACCGGCGCCGACGTGGCTCCGGGGCTCACGGTGGCGCGGAAGCGAAGCGGCGACCTGGAGCTGGGCGTCGGCCAGGTGGTCCGGCTCACGTCCGACCAGGTCCGCTGCCTGCACTTCGCGGCCGTGCCGGGCGCCCGCTACGCGCTGGCCTTCCTGGACGGGCGCAAGGTGGAAGAGGCGCGCAGCGGGTACGAGGGCGCCGCCCCCACCCCGAGCAGCTACTCGGTGACGGTGGCGGAGGTGGGGAACGGCTCGCCCACGGCCTCGCTCGCCCCGTCCCTCCCGAGCTTCTCGCTCGCCACGGACGCGGTGCGCCGGAGCGTGTCGTCCAGCGCCGCGGCGCCGACCTCGCGCGCCACCCCCTGGCGCGAGGGGGACCGCTTCGCCGTGAGCGACCCGGCGCTCCCCGCGGGGGCATCCGCCCGGGTGGTGCGCGTGTACGGCGGGCACCTGGTGCTCGCGCTGGTGGACGGCCAGGAGCCGGTGGGAGGGATCGACGCCTGGGTCGCCCGGGCGGACAGCGCCTTCGCGCAGGTGGTGGAGCGCGGCTACCCGCTGTACCGGAGCGCGCTTTCCGGCACTCTCCCGGTCACCAGCCCCGGCTCGGGGCAGCTCCTGGTGCTGGCCTACGCCGGCGGGAGCACCGCGCTGGGGACCAGCGCGGTGGTGGCGGAGAACGGGCGCAGGCTGTCGTACGTCTTCCTGAACACCGCCCTCCCCACCACGGGGGGCGGCCTGCTGCGGACGCTGGCCCACGAGGTGGCGCACGCCTGGCAGGAGCAGTACCTGCAGGAGAGCCGGCCCGCGGGGGCGACCGACTCCGGAGCGCCCGCGACCTGGGCGGTGGAGGGGAACGCCGACCTGCTGGCCTGGACCATCGTGGGGCGGAGCTACGGGCTGGAGACGATGGGAAACCGGAGCTGGACGGAGGACCTCGCGGACCCGCGGCTCGTCTCGTTCGCGCTCCTCGCCGCCAACACGCGCGGCGACTTCACCCGCGGGTACGACAGCGGCGCCAGCTTCCAGCTCGACCTCGTGGCGAGGCTGGTCCGCCACGGCGCCATGCAGGACGAGGCGCTGGCCCAGGTCACCCGGGGAGCGCTGGAGGGGTGGTACGGGTACGACAGCTACGGGGCGAAGCGAGAGGGACTGACCGGTCGCATGCGTCGCTCGATGGACGCGGGATGGGATCCGGGCGAGGCGCTGCTGCGCTGGACGCTCAGCCAGGCGACCGATGACCTGACCAGCAACCCGGAGCTGCAGAACTACGCCTTCCGCGCGGTGAGCACCGCCGGGAAGCAGTCCATCAACGGGTGGCTGGCGCCGGTGATGCTGCACAGCGGCGGCCGGGCGACGCGGGAGGACGCGAGCAGCCCCACCACCCTTTCCGGGAACGGGGCGGCCATCACCTGGCGGTACGGGAGCCCCAACTACTTCCTGATCGACGACAACGGCTTCGGGGGGGCGTACCGGCTCAGCGCCACCGCGGGTGGAGCGACGCTGAACGGGGTGCAGTGGATGGTGGTGAGATACCAGTGATACCAACCGGTTTCACGAGTTCCAGTCAGAGACTACATAGTTCCTTAGAGAGGATTTGAGGTTCCTGTGAAGGTTGAGATTCGGGATCGAGAAACCCGGCAGTCTCCTCATGAGATACCACTGCACGTCATTTTACGATAATCGAAAACGCGACGGGCGGCACTCTCTGCGGAGTGCCGCCCGTCGTGCTTCAACTCCGGCTATTCCAGATCGGCGCCGTAGACTCTCCGGTACCACTTCCGGATGTCGCTGATCTCGTTCTGCGACGCTTCCCAGGAAAAGCTCTTGAGCTGCGAGATGCGGGCCATCGCCCATTGCCTGAGCTGTTCGGCGTTGAACTCCGGCATGCGCGTCGACATCTCCTGGTACGACACGTCTTCGTAGTTGGAAGGAAGGCTCGACATATGTCTCTCGGGG
>JAFAYN010000387.1 GCA_019240375.1 Gemmatimonadota bacterium | reverse complement strand
TGGGTCTGCATCGGGGTTCAGTCGGCACCGTAGGCCCCCTCCCCCACAGCTTGCCCCCTCGATCCCCCACAAGGGGAGAGGGGAGCACGACAACGGCTGTTCTCGCTTGTAGTTGAGCCCCTCCCCTGCTTGCGGGGGAGGGGTTTGGGGAGGGAGCCTCCCAAGGTGACACAACCGTTGACCGATTACAATAAGACAATTATCGTACAATTCCCATATCAACCTGGCGCTCGTGTCCAGGTCAACTTCTCTCCAGGAGCAGCCATGAGCCGTTCGATCACCCGCCTGCGTCAAGGGCTCCTCGCCCTCTCCTTCGTCGGCGCGATGGGCTTCGGCGCCACCCAGGTGTTCGCCGAGCCGCAGACCGACTCCCGGATCCCGCTCTGCCAGTCGGGCTACAAGCTGTGCAACTGCCTGGGCCGGTACTCCTGCGTGCCCAACGCGGGGAGCTGCCCCGTCTGCGAGCTGCCGTAGCCGGAACGACGAGCGGCCCCACCCTCGATCGAGAGTGGGGCCGCTTGCGTAGGGCTTCCTTCCGTGGATCCTACACTTTCGCCGAGAGGTCCGGGCGCGGGAAGAGGACCTCCCCCGCACCCACCTTCCACCCGTCCACCGTCAGCGCCTCCAGCTCTTCCAGCGGCGGCATCGCGCTCCCGGAGCCCAGGCGCTGCCACAGCGCCTCCGTCTTCGACGGCATGAAGGGCGCGAACAGCACCGCGGCCACCGCCAGGGCTCGGACCATGGAGGCGAGCACTCCGTCCAGCTCCGCGGCTCGCTCCGGGTCCTTCGCCAGCTTCCAGGGCGCGGTCTCCTGCACGAAGGCGTTGGCGGCGGACACCAGCTCGTACGCGGCTGCGGCGCCCTCGTGCAACAGGTTGGCGTCCATCGCCTTCCGGAAGGCGGCCAGCACACGCGGGACCCCGGCGTCCAGCCCGGTCGGCTCGGCCTTCGGGACCATGCCCTCGCGGTACTTCTCCACCATCGAGACGGTGCGGCTCGCCAGGTTCCCAAGCCCGTTCGCCAGCTCCGAGGTGTAGCGCTCGGTGAAGCGCTCCCACGAAAAGGCCCCGTCCGCGTCCCAGGACACCTCGCGCAGCAGGAAGTACCGGAACGCGTCCGGACCGAAGCGGTCGATCGCCTCGTTCAGGTCCAGCCGCACCCCCGCCGACTTGCTGAAGCGCTCCCCGCCCAGCGTCACGAAGCCGTGCCCCCACACGTGCTCCGGCAGGGGGAGGCCGGCGGACTCCAGCATCGCCGGCCAGATCACCGCGTGCAGCCGGGTGATGTCCTTCCCCACCACGTGCAGCTGCGCCGGCCACCACGCCTCCCAGTCGCCGTCCGGGTAGCCGGTGTCGGTCAGGTAATTGGGGAGCGCGTCGAACCAGACCCACGTCCCCTGCTCCACCCCGTCCGAGGTGGGGCGCGGGAAGGGGATCGCCCACGACAGCCTCGCGCGGGTGACCGAGATGTCCTCCAGCCCACTGTCGATCAGCGCCAGGATCTCGTTGCGGCGCGACTCGGGGCGCAGGAAGTCCGGGCGCGCCTCGAAGTGCGCGCGCAGGAACTCCTGGTAGCGCGACAGGCGGAAGAACCAGTTGCGCTCCTCCGACCACTGCAGCTCGCGCGTGGGGTGCAGCACGCAGCGGCCGTCCTGGATCTCGTTTTCCCGCTTGAACAGCTCGCACCCCACGCAGTACCACCCCTCGTAGGTCTGCTCGTAGAAGTCGTCCGGGTTGCGCTCGAAGATCCGCTCGATCAGCGCGCGGACCCCCTTTTTGTGGTGCGCGTCGGTGGTGCGGACCCAGCGGTCGTTGGACACCTCCAGGCGCTCCCACAGGGCCCTGAAGCGCGCGGCGAGGCCGTCCACCAGCTCCTGGGGGGAGACCCCTTCAGCGGCGGCGGCCTGGGCCACCTTCTGGCCGTGCTCGTCCATCCCCATGCAGAAGCGGACCTCCTCGCCCAGCAGCCGGTGGTACCGGGCGATGGCGTCCGCGCCGATCTTCTCGAAGGCGTGCCCCAGGTGGGGGTCGCCGTTGGCGTAGTCGATTGCGGTGGTTACGTAGAAACGATTCCGACTCAATTCGGCCTCCGGTCTCCGCGCAGGCGGGGACGCCGCGGGGGACGCTGGTTTTCCGTGGGGACGGGGAGCGGCTCGCTCGCGGGTGGCTCGTGCGCCTCCCGCTCGCGCGGCGCGCCCTGCGGGACCCCCGCCGTTTCCGTCCTGAGCTCGTCCAGCCCGAGGGTCCGCCGCTGCTTGTTCTCGTCCAGCAGGGTGACCTGGTCCTTCCAGATGTCGATGGAAAGCACCTTCTCCTGCCCGCGCGAGGTGCGCAGCGTCTTCCCCTCGCGCGGGAAGCGCTTGCGCGCCTGCAGGTAGGAGTCGTGCTCGTAGGTCAGGCAGCACATCAGCCGCCCGCACGTCCCCGAGATCTGCGTGGGGTTGAGCGACAGGTTCTGGTCCTTGGCCAGCTGCAGCGAGATCGGCTTGATCTCGCGCAGCCAGGTGGAGCAGCACAGCTCCCGCCCGCACCTCCCGACGCCGCCCAGGAGCGCCGCCTCGTCGCGCACGCCGATCTGCTTCAGCTCGATCCGGGTGCGGAAGGTGCGGGCCAGGTCGCGCACCAGCTGCCGGAAGTCCACCCGGCGCTCGGCGGTGAAGTAGATGGTCAGCTTGTTCCGGTCCCACTGCCACTCCACCTCGCTGACCTTCATCTTCAGCCCGTGCTGCTCCACCATCTCGCGGGTCAGGCGGCGCACCCGCTCCTCGTCCGCGCGCAGGACGTGGAGCTGCTGGATCTCCTCGGCGTCGGCGGCGCGCACCACCTGCGCCTGCGGGGTGGGGTCCTCGCCGGGCGTGCTGCAGCTGGCGCACTTGCGCGCCGCCACCCCGCCCACCGAAAGGACGCGGCCCAGGTCGCGGCCGCGCTCCACCTCCACCAGCACGTACGTGCCGGCGCGCAGCTCCGGGTCGGCGCTGTTGAAGTAGCCGCGCCGGTTTCCCTTGAACGCCACCTCGACGACGCGGAGCGCGTCCTCGTACGAGGGAACGGGCTGAAGGACGGGGAGTGAAAGACTCACGGGAACACCTCTTCTATGCTCAGCGCCGTGCCCGCTCAGGCAGGCACGGCGCCTCGGGTCATGCAGGAGGGGGTCAGCGGACGGCCCGCCACTCTCCCATGTTCATGTACTTGTCCCACCGGGTGCGACGCAGCTGTTCGACCGACAGCTCGCGCAGCTCGTCCAGGTGGCGGACCAGCACCTCGCGGAGCGCCTCGGCGGTGCGCTCCCAGTCGGAGTGCGCCCCGCCGGAGGGCTCCGGGACCACCTCGTCGATCACCTTGAGGCGGAGCAGGTCCTCGGCGGTGATCTTCATCGCCGCGGCGGCCTTGTCGCGCTCCGTCCCCGACTTCCACAGGATCGCCGCGCACCCCTCGGGCGAGATCACCGAGTAGATGCTGTTCTCCAGCATCAGCACCCGGTCCGCCACCCCGATGGCGAGCGCCCCGCCGGAGCCGCCCTCGCCGATCACCGTCGCCACGGTGGGGACCCGCAGCCCGGCCATCTCGCGCAGGTTGCGGGCAATGGCCTCACCCTGCCCACGCTCCTCCGCGCCGATCCCGGGGTACGCTCCCGGGGTGTCGATCAGCGTCACCACCGGCCGGCCGAACTTCTCCGCCAGCTTCATCAGCCGGAGCGCCTTCCGGTACCCCTCCGGGTGCGGCATCCCGAAGTTGCGCCGGAGGTTCTCCTTCATGTCGCGCCCCTTCTGCTGCCCGATCACCATCACCGAGTCGCCGTTCAGCCGCGCCCACCCGCCGATGATCGAGGCGTCGTCGCGGTACTGCCGGTCGCCCTGCAGCTCCACGTAGTCGGTGAAGATCAGGTCGATGTAGTCCAGCGTGTACGGCCTGCGGGGGTGCCGCGCGACCTGCACCCGCTCGATCGGCGAAAGGTTGCGGAAGGTGTCTTCCTTGAGCGTCTTGAGCTTCCGCTCCAGCGAGCGGAGCTCGGAGGTGACGTCGAGGCCGCGCTCGCGGGCCAGGCCGCGGAGCCGGACGATCTGCTCCTCGACCTCGGCGATGGCGCGCTCGAAATCCAGATGGGCTACGGTTGCCAAACGGCCTCTCTATGTTTTCTAAGCTCTTGTCAGCTTCACCCGGTCCTCGCCCAGCACCTCGCGCAGCTCCCGCAGCAGCCCTTCGTGCGGGGCGACGCGGAGCGTCCGGGAGCGGAGCCTCGGCTCGTCGCCCGGGGGGATGCTCCCGCCGTTGCGCCAGAGCACCAGCACCGGGCCGGAGCCGGGGTTGCGTGCGAAGCACGCCTTGGCCTCCTGGATCCGGGCGGCGTCGGCGCCGTCCGTCCCGATCTCGATGCACACCCCCACGTCCCCGCTCGCCCGCAGGTCGGACAGGCGCACCGCCCCGTCCAAAAAGATCGGCGGGTCCTCCTCGTCGCGGTCGCGACCGGAAACCGCGCCGCGGATCAGGATCGGGGTGTCCTGCTGGAGCACGTCCTTCCACTTCGCCCACGACTCGCCGAAGGCCAGCACGGTGGCGGTGCCGTAGAAGTCCTCCACGGTGATGCGCCCCCACTCCGAGCCGTCGCGCTTGGAGATCTGCCGCGCGATCTCGGTGATCACGCACGCCAGCTCGATCTTCTGGTCGCGCTGCTCGCGGAGGTTGGAGGTGTTGACGCGCTCGAATAGTGCCACGTCCTCGCGGAACTTGTCCAGAGGGTGGCCGGAGATGAAGAAGCCCAGGATCTCCTTTTCGCGCGTCAGGCGCTCGCTCTCCTGCCACTTCTCCACCTGCGGGAGCGTCGGCTCGGCGATCCCGGCGGTGTTGGCGGAGTCGCCCCCCAGCAGGTCGCCGAACATGCTCTCCTGCGCGCTCTCGCGGTCCCGCTGAGCCTGCTGCGCCGCCGCGAACGCCGTTTCCAGCCCGGCCAGGAGCTGCGCCCGGCCGCCGTCCTGCTCGAAGCCGTCCAGCGCCCCGGCGCAGATCAGCGACTCGATCACCCGCTTGTTGCAGAGCCGAAGGTCGATCCGGCAGAGGAAGTCGAACATGCTCCTGAAGGTGCCTTCCGCCAGGCGCGCGGCCAGGATGGAGCGCACCGCCCCTTCGCCCACGCCGCGGATGGCTCCCAGCCCGAAGCGGACCTTGCCCACCCCCTCGCCCACCACGGTGAACTTCCAGTTGGACTCGTTCACGTGCGGCGGGAGCACCTCGATCCCCTCGCGCCCCACCCGGGGGAGGTACTTCCCCATCTCCCGGCACTGGGCGATGTACGAGACCACGTCGTCGATCTTGTCCACCACCGACGACATCAGCGCCGCCATGAACTCGGCCGGGTAGTGGCACTTGAGCCACCCGGTCTGGTACGCCACCAGCCCGTACGCCGCCGAGTGCGACTTGTTGAAGCCGTAGCGCCCGAACGCCTCGATCTGTTCGGCGAGGTCCTGGATCAGCCTGCGGTCGTGCCCCAGCTTGACCGCGCGCTCCACGAAGCCGCCCAGCTCCTTCTTGATCAGCTCGGCGTCCTTCTTACCCACGGCCTTGCGGAGCACGTCGGCTTCGGCCAGGCTGAACCCGGCGAGGATCTGCGCGATACGCATCACCTGCTCCTGGTACACGATCACGCCGTAGGTGGGCTCCAGCACGTCGGCCAGCGTCTCGTGCGGGTACACCACCTTCTCCTGCCCCAGCTTGCGGCGGATGTACACCTGGTCCATCCCCATGTCCAGCGGGCCGGGGCGGAGGAGCGCGTTGGCGGCCACCAGGTCGTCGAAGCGGTCGGCCTTCATGGCGCGCAGCTTTTCAGTCGCCAGCGTCGATTCGAACTGGAACACCCCCGCCGTCCCGCCGCGCGCCAGCATCCGGTACACCTCGGGATCGTCCAGCGGGATGTCCTCCGCGCGCTGGTACTCCACGCCGGTGACGGGGTGGCGGAGCGCCCCGTAGCGCGTCCGGATCATCGTCACCGCGTCGTAGATCACCGTCAGCGTCTTGAGCCCCAGGAAGTCCATCTTCAGCATGCCCGCCTTCTCCAGGCAGGTCATGTCGTACTGGGTGACGATGATGCTCTCCCCGTTCCCGCCCGAGCCCTTGGTGCTCTGGGTGCAGATGGGGACGTACTCGTCCAGCGGCCCCGGCGCGATCACCACGCCGGCGGCGTGCACGCTGGAGTGGCGCGACAGCCCTTCCAGCGTCATCGAGTAGTCCAGGAGCTGCCGGTAGCGGTCCTCCTTGTCGTACAGCTCCTTGACCTCGGGGATCTTCTCGACCGCCTCCTCCACCGAGAGCGAGTACGCCGGCCCGTTGGGGATCAGCTTGGCGAGCCGGTCCGTCTCGGCGGGGAGGAAGCCCAGGGTGCGCCCCACGTCCTTGACCACCGCGCGCGACTTCATCGTCCCGAAGGTGATGATCTGCCCCACCGCGTCGCGCCCGTACTTCTCGCGGACGTACTCGATCACCTCGCCGCGGCGCTCGAAGCAGAAGTCCACGTCGATGTCGGGCATCGACACGCGCTCGGGGTTCAGGAAGCGCTCGAACAGGAGGTCGAACTTGATGGGGCAGCAGTCGGTGATCCCCATGCAGTACGCCACGATCGACCCCGCCGCCGAGCCGCGCCCCGGCCCCACCGGGATGTCGTGGTCGCGCGCCCACTTGATGAAGTCGGCGGTGATCAGGAAGTACCCGGAGTACCCCAGCTTGGTGATGACGTCCAGTTCGTACTCGACGCGCTCCACGATCTCGGCCGGGAGCACCGTCTTCGGGTCGGTCTCGGCCGGGGTCCCCTTCGGCGCGTAGTGCTTCAGCGCGCCCTCCCACACCCACCCGCGCAGCATCTCGTCCTCGGTGGCGAAGCCCTGCTCCTGCACCGGGAAGGCGGGGACGTGGTACCCCTTGGGGTACGACCAGTTGGTCTCGTCCGCGATGCGCAGCGTGTTTTCCAGCACGTCCAGGCGGTCGGCGAAGCGCTCCGCCATCTCCGGCCCGCTCTTGAAGTAGAGCTGGTCGTCGTACTTCATCCGGTTGGGCTCGTTGAAGTCCTTGCCCAGCCCGATGCACAGCAGGACGTCGTGCGCCTGGTGGTCCTCCGCCTTCAGGAAGTGCGCGTCGTTGGTGGCGACCACCGGGACGCTCATCTCCTCCGCCAGGCGGAAGATGCGGCGGTTCAGCTCGTCCTGCCCGTCGGAGTCGTGCCCCTGCACCTCCAGGTAGTAGCGGTCGCGGAACACCTCCTGGTGCCACTCCACCGCTTCGCGCGCCGCGTCCCAGCGGTCCTCCATCAGGTGCTGGGCGATCTCGCCGGCCAGGCAGGCGGAGGTCACGATCAGCCCCTCGCTATGCCGCTGCAGGACCTCGCGGTCGATGCGGGGCTTGGAGTAGAAGCCCTCCGTGTAGCCGATGGAGGTCAGCTTGGTGAGGTTCTTGTACCCCTCGCGGTCGCGGGCCAGGAGGACCAGGTGGTAGTATCCCTTCTCCCCCTTCACCTTGCCGCGGTCGTGGCGGGAGTTGGGGGCGACGTACGCCTCCATGCCGATGATCGGCTTGATCCCCGCCTTCTTGGCCTGCTCCTGGAAGATCCAGGCTCCGAACATGCACCCGTGGTCGGTCAGCGCCAGCGCCGGCTGCTCGAACTCCTTGGCGCGCTTGATCAGGTCCCCGATGCGGTTGGCGCCGTCGAGGAGGGAGTACTCGGAGTGGCAGTGCAGGTGGCAGAAGCCGCACATAAACAGGCGAAGGTCCTCTGGGGGCGAAACACCGGCGGCGCCGGATCATCAAGCTGTACAACGATTTGGCGGACACGTCCCCCGAACGGGTGAAGCCGCGTCCACACCGGAATATCGCTCTTCCGGGACCTTTCGGGCAAGGGAACAGGGCGACGGAGTCCCGGTGGCTGAGCCCGCTCAGGAGGACTCGCGCACCGCCTCCAGCGGCAGGTCGCGCTCGCGCGCCCACGCCTCCCACTCGTGCGCGGTGCGCTCGCGGAAGGCCCCCTCCAGCGCCGCCGCGTCCACCCGCTCCACCCCCAGCTCCGTCCGCAGCCGCTCGGCGAAGTGCGGCTCCAGCGCGGCCAGTGCCACCCACCCCTCCCGCGCCGCGTACAGGCCGTAGGTGGGGAGCCCGCCCCCGAGCACCCCGCCCGGCGCGGTGAGGCCGTGGCGGAGCGGGGCCGCCATCGCTTCCGCGGCATCGGCGAGCGTCACCTCCGCGTAGCCGCTCCCCTGCCCGCGCTCGCGGCCCAGGAGGAGCGCGAGCGCCGCCCCGGTCGCCTGCTCCGCGCACGCCAGGTCGGCCAGGAGGGTGCGGGGGAGCGCGGGCGGGTCCAGGAGCCCCACCGAGCCCTGGTAGGTCAGGTCGTGCCCGGCGCGGTCCCGCTCACTCCCCGGGTAGCCGAAGATCGCCACCTGGCAGAGGCGCGGGTGCCGGGCGTGCAGCTCCTCCCACCCCAGCCCCAGGCGCCGCAGTGCACCCGGGCGGGTGGAGGTGACCAGCAGGTCGGCCTCCGCGAGCAGGGCGTCCAGCCGGGTACGTCCGTCCGGGTCCTTGAGGTCGAGCCGGACCACCTCCTGCCCCTCGCGCAGCTCCTCGTACCAGGGCGTGGAGATGGGGAGGAGCGGGTCGCCCGCGGGGGGCTCCACCTTGAAGACGCGGGCGCCGAGCCGGCGGAGGCGGTCCACGGCGACCGGACCGGGGACGTTTCCGGCGAGCGTGACCACGGTGAAGCCCTGCAGGGGAAGCGACGCTGTCATGGATGGCGAGCCAGTACGGGTCCGGGGAGACGAAGCCGGTGACGGTAACGCGGTGGAGCGGAAAACGACAGGGGCGCCCCACCCGGGAGCGCCCCTGTACCTTTCCGGCGGGTCCTGCGGCGGTCAGCCGCTGGCGCCGACCTGGGTAGCCACCCGCTCACCGGAAATCCGCTCCCCGGCCGGGCGCGCGGCGCCCCCCGGGTTCGAGGTCAGCCTGCCGCCGTCGGGGACGGCCTGGATGGCGCCCTGCTCCAGCCAGGAATAATCACCCTTGAGGACGCCCTGGGCGAGCTTGTAGGTGGAGTCGTCGGCGTTGACCCACAGCTCCGAGAAGAGCTGGCGGATGCGCAGCCGGGAGCGGCGGCAGAACACGTCGGCCAGGCGCATCGCTTCCCTGCCGTTCGGCTCGTCGCGCAGCGACTGGGCGCGTACGCAGGTGGCCGAGATGGCGTACAGCTCGGCGCCGATGTCCACGAAGCGGCCCAGCAGCGCCTGCTTCCGCTCCAGCTTGGCCTGGTACTGCGCCATCGCCCGGAACATGCTGCGCGCCAGCTTCCGCGAGGTGCGCTCCGCGAAGCGCAGGTGCTTGGCGAGCGGGCCGAACTCGCCGTAGCTGGGGAGCTGCCCCTTGCCGAAGAACTGCTTGGGGAGCCAGGTGGCGTAGAAGGCTCCCGCCTTGGCCATGGCGCCCACCTTCTGCCCCGCGCTCGCCTTGGGGTTGATCAGCTCGCCGGCCACCGACAGGTGCGTGTCCACCGCCTCGCGGGCGATGAACAGGCGCATGATCTCGGAGGAGCCCTCGAAGATCCGGTTGATGCGGAAGTCGCGCATCATCCGCTCCACCGCGATGGGGATCTCGCCGCGCGCTTCCAGCGAATCGGCCGTCTCGTAGCCGCGCCCGCCACGGATCTGCAGCAGGTCGTCCACGATCCGCCACCCGATCTCGGTGGTCCACAGCTTGGCGATGGCGGCCTCCAGGCGGATGTCGTTCTTCGCCTGGTCGGCCAGGGCGGCCGACAGCTCGGCCATCGACTCGATGGCGAAGGTGTCCGCCGCCATCCCGCCCAGCATCTGCGCCACCGCGTCGTGCTTGCCGACCGGGGCGCCCCACTGCACGCGCTCGGCCGCCCACTTCCGCGCCACCTCCACGGCGACCTTGGTCCCGTACGCGGCGGACATCGGGAGGGTGAGGCGCCCGGTGTTCAGCGTCATCAGCGCCAGCTTGAGCCCGCGCCCCTCGCCCCAGATGATGTTCTCGCGCGGGACGCGGACGTTGTCGAAGCGGATCACCGCGTTCTGCAGCGCCTTGAGCCCCATGAAGTGGCAGCGGTGGGTCACCTCCACGCCCGGCCAGTCCGTTTCCACGATGAACGCGGTGATCTGGGGGATCTCCTTTCCGTTCTTGGTCTTGGAGGGCGTGCGGGCCATCACCACCAGCAGCTCGGCGATGGTGCCGTTGGTGCACCAGAGCTTCTCGCCGTTGAGGATGAACGCTTCGCCGTCCTCGGTGGGGGTGGCGGTGGTGGAGAGCGCCGCCGGGTCGGAGCCGACCCCCCCCTCGGTGAGCGCGAACGCAGAGATGGCGCCCTTCGCGAGCCGGGGGAGGTACTTCTTCTTCTGCTCCGGGGTGCCGAACATCTTGAGCGGCTGCGGCACGCCGATGGACTGGTGGGCCGAGAGGAGGGCGGTCAGGTTGCCGTCCTTGCTGGTCACCATCCCGATCGTCCGGCCGTACCCCAGCTGCGAGAGCCCGACCCCGCCGTACTCCTCCGGGATCTTGAGCCCGAAGGCGCCCAGGTCGCGCAGCCCCTGCACCACCTCCTCGGGGAGTTCGCCGGTGCGGTCGATCGCGTCCGAGTCGACCTTCTCCTCCATGAACTTGCGGAGCTTCGCGATGTACGCGTCGGTCTTTTGTCTGTCCTCGGGGGTCTGCTGCGGATACGGGTGGATCAGGTCGAGGCGGAAGTTGCCGAGGAACAGCTCCCGCACGAAGCTGGGCGCCGTCCACTCGGTCTCACGCGCGGCCTCCGCGACCTCGCGTGACTCCTGTTCCGTGGGAGCGTTGCGGCCTGTCTTGTCACTCATCTCCACTCTCCTCGATGGGGTACCGTGAGCCCGTTTCGACGCGGCGAACGAAGCGCCTGCCACTCCGCAATTTCTGAACTTAGAGGTGAGCCAGACTCAGGCAATAGCCCCCGGAGCGACACCCGGGGAGGCACGGTAAGGTGTTGCTCTTTTCACTTATTGAGTGGATTACCCGGAGGAGGGAGCGGAGCCATTGCGGAGCGGCCAGCGTGCGGTTCGTGGCGGCTTCTATCCTCAAATAGTCACCAAAGGATCTTACATTCGAGGATAAGGTGTGGGCGTCCATCCGGAGCGGGGTCTAGCTTACCACACAGACCGCAAAACGGCTGGTAAGCCCACCCCTCCCGAAGGACGCCCGATGACCTCCCTGCGCTACTTCTTTGCCCTGGTCCTGCTCGGCCTTGCCGCAGCATGCACCGCCGACCTCACCACACCTAAGCCGGGTTCAGAGCCCAGGCACAGCAGCGGGATCGTGGGCTCCGGCTTCAAGACCGACTCCGTGAAGTCGGCGACCCAGGATTCTCTCACGGCCAAGTAGGCGCCCCGGACCCGGAGAACGGTCCGGAGCACAGGGATCGTCAGACGGCGGCGTGCTCCTCCAGGGTGCGGACCAGGTCGGTGGCGAACACGTCCGCATCGTCGGATTCGGCCTTCGCTGCGGCTCCAGCCTCGAGTGCCTGCTCGTGCCGCACCGCATCCAGCACCGTTTCCGCGGTGATGAGTACCCGGGCTTCCTGCCGCTCCGTGGCGATCTGGACTGCCGTGCTCGCCGCGGTCTCGGCCTGGGCCCACTCGCCCAGACTAGCGGCACCACGGGCAAGGTCGAGCAGAGACTGGGCGGCATATTCGCGGACCTCCGACCCACGAACCAGCTTCCAGAGCTGTTCGGACGCGCTCGCGAAGGTGTCCCGGTCTCCCACTCCTCCAGCCGTCCGGGCGATGTTGCCGAGCACGGAGTAGTGCAGCTCCATGCTCCGCATCATCTGCGGAACGAGAGCCTGGAAGACGGTGAGGGAAGGATTGAACTGCCCCCGCTCCACCCAGAAGCACGCGACGTCGTTCGCGAAGGCGGGGATGCGCGGGCTTTCGGGGTCGTACGCCTCGAAGGCGGCGCGCGACAGGGCCTCCGCCTCGTCGAACTGCTCGCTCACGACGGCGATCCCGAACAGGTCGTGAAGCACCCCGGCCACGATGTGCCGGAGGCTGTGCCGCCGCCCGGCACGGAGGGCGCGGATGTGGAACTGCCGGGCCGCCGGCAGGTTGCCGCGCTGCACGTACAGGTTCCCGAGCGCCGCGAAGGCTTCCGCGTACGACGACCAGTCGCGGCTCTGGCGGGCCAGCCCGATGGTCCGGCGGAACCAGGTCTCGGAGCGGGCGTACTCGGCGCGCCGCCGGGCCAGCTGCCCCACCTTGAGCCCCGCCGCGGCGTTCCCCGGGCAGGAAAGCGCCCCGGCCTGCGCGAACGCCAGCGCGG
>JAFAYN010000333.1 GCA_019240375.1 Gemmatimonadota bacterium | reverse complement strand
AGAACGAGGTGCCGATGCCGCACGTGATCTCGGAGTCGGGGCGGGCGCTGACGGCGCACCACGCCCTGCTCCTGATCAACGTGATCGACCTGGAAACGCAGATCGCGGAGTCGCCGGACGACGTCCCGGAGGACGCGCACCCGCTGGTGCTGGAGCTGGCGGCGACGCTCAAGGAGCTGGACGAGCGGAACCTGCGCGAGGTGTACCACGACACCACCTTCGCCAAGGACCAGATGCAGGTCCACTTCAACAGCGGGACGCTGACGCTGCGGGACCGCGCGCATGCCGAGGCGCTGTACCTGGCGATCATGAACCGGCTGGCGGGGCTGGCGGCGAAGGACGAGGAGGAGTACGAGGACATCCTCCCGGAGCTGAACGCGATCCTGGTGGACCGGTACTTCTGCAACTTCTCGCTCTTCCAGTCGCTCCCGGACTCGTGGGCGATCGACCAGCTCTTCCCGATCATGCCGATCCACCGGCTGGACGAGGAGCCGACGCGCCACGGGACGCTGCAGGACGTGACCTGCGACTCGGACGGGAAGATCGACCACTTCGTGGGGTGGCGGAAGCCGAAGCCGAGCCTGGAGCTGCACACCTTCAAGCACGACGAGCCGTACATCCTGGGGATCTTTCTGACCGGGGCGTACCAGGAGATCCTGGGCGACCTGCACAACCTGTTCGGCGACACCAACGCGGTGCACATCCGGCTCACCAAGTCCGGGTACGAGATCGGCGACCTGGTGCACGGAGATACAGTCACCGAGGTGCTGAACTACGTGCAGTTCAACGCGCAGGACCTGGTGGCCACGTTCCGGCGCAAGATCCAGAAGGCAAAGGACCTGCCGCGCGTGGAGGCGAACGCGTTCATCGCGGACTACATCGCGGGGCTGGCCGGGTACACGTACCTGGAAAGCGAGTAGGGGTTTTCTCCTGGTAGACTGGTCTGGAAAAGCGAAGGCGCTCGGGCTTCACGTCCGGGCGCCTTTTGCGTTTATGGGGAGTCTGGGGCCGCTCCAGAGCCCGGCAAACAGCCGCCGGTCTCTTCCGCGGGGCCGGTGAGCCCCACGATACTACCGTGGGTCTCCCCGTCCGCTACGGGAGCCACGCCCAAACCGCCGGGCGCGTCTCCCTCCGCCAAAGGTTTGGTGGATACTGCGGAAACGGCGAAAAGCTGAACAACAAAAAGCCCCTCTCCCCTCGTGGGGGATCAAGGGGGCTGTTGTGGGAGGGGGGCCCTACTCCAGCGCCCGCAACGCCTCCCGCACCGCCTCCACCACCTTCGGCGCCACCTCGGCGGGGGTGCCGGGGACCAGCGCACCGGCCGCCTTTACGTGCCCTCCGCCGCCGAACTGGCGGGCGATCTGGTTCACGTCGGCGGCGCCGTTGGAGCGGAAGGAGATCTTGGTCTCCCCCCCGGAGGTGCCGCGGAAGAGGAGGGCGACCTCGGTCCCTTCGATCGAGCGGGCGTGCTCGATCAGGCCGTCGAAATCCTCGGAGGTGGCGCCCAGGCGCTCGGCGACCCCGTCGTCCACCACCATCCAGGCCACCGGGAGATCGTCGTCGGTGTGCAGGTTGGCGAGCGCTTCGCGCAGCAGGTGCAGGCGCCGGCGGGGAGCGGTGGCGAACAGGCGCCGGTACACGGCCTCGGTGTCCACCCCGCGCTGCATCAGCTCCGCCGCGATGGCGTGCACCCGGGGCGAGGTGTTCCCGTAGCGGAAGGAGCCGGTGTCGCTCACCAGCGCCACGTAGGCTCCGAGGACCGAGGAGCGGGTCCACTCCGCGCCCGCCAGCGTCAGCATGTCGTACACCAGCTCGCCGGTGGCGGCGGCGGTGGGGTCCTGCACCCCGAAACCTCCCACCATGTCGGGGCCGGCGGGGTGGTGGTCCACCACGATGGTCCGCTCCGGCTGCATCAGCGGGGCGAGCGGCGCCACGCGCAGCGCCTCGCTCGTGTCCAGCACCAGCACCAGGTCCGCTTCGCGGATGGCGCGCTCGGTGGCCTCGCCGGGTGCGGCGGGGAGGTCGGGACGGTGGAGGAGGAAGCGGAACGAGTCCGGGAAGGGCGTGGGGTTCGCGATGGTGGCGCGCACCCCGGCGCCCTCCAGCCACGCCGCCACAGCCGCCTCCGACCCGGCCCCGTCGCCATCCGCCTGGACGTGGGTGACCAGCGCCACCTGGCGCGCGGCGAGGAGCCGTTCGACGACGGTGCGGAGGTCCGCCGCGCGGGACTCGGGGACGGCCAGAAGCTCGCTCGCTGCCATTTTCCGGAGGGTGGATTCGCGGGTCCGGGCCGGGGTTCCGGCCGAAAACCGGATCGTAACACCACCCGGGGGCAGGGCGCAATCCGTTCCCGCGCGGCGCGGCCGCGACGGGGCCGGATCAGCGCCGCCGCGCCTCGAAGCGGGCGATCATCCAGGTGGCGGAGCGCTGCAGCACCACCAGCAGCGCCGTCACCCCCAGCGCGAGCCCGAAGAGCGCCAGGTTGCCGGCGTCGCCGGCGCGCAGGGCGAAGCTGAGCGAGGTGGAAACGGCGGGAGGGTGGACCGCGTCCAGCACGATCATCAGCACGATGGTCGCCACCATCGCGATCCCGGAGGCCAGGTAGCCGGGTCCGAACAGGAGGAAGACGCCCAGCCCCAGGACCGCCGCGGTCATCTGCGAGATGAGCAGGGTGCGTACGGAGTTGGTGCCGTGCTGCGGGTCCAGGTAGATCAGGAAGGCGCTGGAGGCGAGCGAGGCGAACAGGAGCCGCTGCCGGGTGACCATCTCCACGAAGGCGAGGACGATCAGCACGGTGGCGGTGGGGAGCATGGCGAGCACCAGCTCCTCCGGCACCCCGAACCGGCGGCGTGGGCCGCGTTCCGCCCCCTCCACCGGTTTCAGGCTCCGGAGATCGTCCGCCATCCCTCCTCCTCGCCTCAGCCGCCGCGGTTCTTGTCGACGATGGCGGAGATGATCAGCAGGAAGGCCACCGCCCGCAGCGCGTACAGCAGGGTGCCGTCTCCCCCGTCGTCCACCAGCAGGGAAAGCGCGGTCCGCTGCACGGCCAGGATGGCGAACGCGGCCGCGAACATCGCGAAGAGCCGGTCCCGGCTCTCCCGCCAGAAGCGGAGGAAGTAGAG
>JAFAYN010000187.1 GCA_019240375.1 Gemmatimonadota bacterium | reverse complement strand
GTAACACGGTCGCCGTGTCCGCTTCCGCTCCCCAACGGATCGAGCCACCCGGGGCCACCGGGGTGCGCGCGAAGACGACGGTGGTGTCGTACACCGTCTTCCCGGGTCCGTCGTCGTAGGTATAGACGAGGCGGACGCCCCCCGCGGGCGCGGAGGTCACGCCGAGGAGCGTGGGGAGCGTCACGCGGCGCGTGGGGTCGCGGTAGTCGCGGTACGTCAGCGACCCGCGCCACCGGCCTGTCAGCGCGGCGTGCAGCGAGTCGGCGGGGAGCTGCGCGGCGAGCGGCGCCGCCAGGCAAGAGCCGGCGAGGAGCAGGGCCGCCGCCAGGGCGCGTCGGCCGATCCGGAGGGTGCGGGCATGGAGCGGCATGGGTTCACCGGTGCGGGGAGTGGAGGCGCTTCGTGCGCTCACAGGAATGGACAGCACCGGCACGTCCAGAGTTTGAACGAGGGGGAGACGTCCCCCCGAGGCTCCCGGGCATCGGGTTTACATGCTGTCCCGCATCTTCCGCAACTCCGCCGCCCGGTCCCCCTCCCGCGCCACCCCGTCGCACACCGTGTCCGCCCGCGCGACTTCCACCCGAAGCTCCGGATCCTGCCAGACCGTCGTGTCGCGCCGCACCATGTGGTCGAGCGCGACGCAGAGCGTCTGCATCCGCATGCGCGTGTCGGTGGTGCCCTGGAGCGTGGCGTCCTCCACCTCGCGCGGACCGCAGGCGGCGAGCGCCAGCGCGAGCGCGGCGCAGAGCGGGCGTGCTACAGCCATTCGGCAACTCCACCGTGATGGGAGCATGTCCCCCGCCGGTGCGCGGAGAACGAGTAGGTGTCGTCCCGGCAGTGGGCCGACGCACCGGCGGGGGCGCCGGACGCCTGCACCGGGGAGCGGACCCGGTCCCCGTCCACATTCGTGTACCCGTCGTCGCCCAAGTGACGCCGCGCGCCGTAGCCGTCCTCCTGGCGCGAGGTGGTCTCGCACCAGTCGCCCGGGCACGTGCCGACGGTGACGGTCTGCCCGGCCGAGATGGTGGTGACCGGCCCGGAGTCGGCCGAGGACCGCTCCCGGAGCTGCAGGCTGGTCGTGGTGCGAGCCTCGCAGCTCTGCGCGGGGAGCGCGAAGGCCAGTGCGAGGACGAAGAGGGCGAGCAGGCGCTTCATGGGGCGGGCGCTCCAGATTGGAAGGTATGCTCGCGGTGCTGCCGCTGGAGGACCGGGATCGAGGCTCCAGTCCCAATCGACGGGTGGCCGGTGTGGGACAAGCGCTGGCCCGGCGCGCGCAACGGCAAGGTAAGTACCAGCTTATGCCGAGGCAATGAACACCTCTCGAGGTGTTTGACAGCGCCGAGAGGCGTCGACCGGCCTGGTGCAACGATACGCCTCAGGCCACGCGTGCCGTTTCCGCCGCCGCTGGGTCCAGCATTCAAAGATTACCTCGCCGGATGATAGAGGGTAACCTGTTCAGTCTGCCGGTTCGTAACCGTTGCCGGAGATGCGCCTGACGGCGCTGTCCTTGGGGGAGTCCACCCGGAAGTAGGTGTACTCTTCCTCGCCCTTGTACCAGCGATACTCGATCCGCTTGAAGCGCAGAAGCGTTGCCTGCTCCCAAACGACCCCGTTGATTTTCTTGATGTTCCCGTTCGATGCGAAGATCGCAGCCGTAAGTCGCAATGTCCGGTTTCCCTCCCCACCGGTCGAGACAGTCATGTTATGCTCCCACATCGCCTGCGCGAGAATCTTGCCCCAGGCGGCTCGCATACGGGGAAACTCACGTCTCTGAATGTCCGAAACCTCTTCCTTTAGTCGCGCGACCTTGGCTTTTTCTGAAGCCGTCAGCTCATAGTTCGTCGCGCGGTTGATCTCCTGAGCCCATGCACCGAACAGGACTGTCTCTATCAGGATCTCTTCCTTTGTGTCCCGGTACTGCGAACCGTCGAAATGGGCAGCCGAGGCAAGCTCCCTCTCCACCTGACCGATGTACTCGGCCTTGGTTTGCGGTGCGGAGCTCGTGGTCGTGTCGACCATGGAGGAAGTGCCGCCCCCTCCAGAACCAGACGAGCTGTTGTCATCCACGCTCCCCAGCGCAAGGAGGGCAAAAACCAGCACCACGCCGCCGGACAATACATGTCTCTGCAATTTGTCCGCTCCTGAAGAATGGAATGAAGGCGGCGGCGAACGCCACCAGAGACAGCGAAAGATCCGTCGGATCGAACGTACCGGGGAGAATTCCGAGCGCCTGCGCGATCTCCCCCCCTCCTCCGAGCACCAGTGGCACCGCGCACCAGGCGACCGCCGCCCACCCGACGGCACCTCGCCACACAGCCACCAGCACAACGGTAAGCGCGTACGTCCAGAGCGCATCCGGGGCACTGAACAGGAACCAGTCGGGCAACACAGGGCGAACGACGGCAACCGCCGACCGTGCTCCGGCGAGGGGGGATGCCAACCCCAGCCATGCCGCCCACCGGAAGACAAGGAGCCCGGGAGAGCGCCACAACAGGTAGATCGTGGCTCCAAGGGTGACGGCGCCGACCGCGTGCCAAGCCGTATGCCTGTGTGGAGCAGGCGGAGGGTGCGAACCCATGATCATCCGGTGAGGTGGAACTCTACGCCGCCGGTAGCGGAGAAGGCGGTCATCCCTCCACCTCCTCCGGTGAACTCCTATACTGGTCGGTCCGGAAGAGGGGTTTTCCCTTTCAGGCGAAGGCCGCTGCGTCCGACACCCGTACACAGTGTAAGCATACGCCCGGACACCCCGTTTACTTGCAAATTCTATCCTGAAGCGCGCGGCGTGTTTACCTTGAAGGCGAGCCACGGGACATCTCCCGGGCTCGCCTTCATCATTTTCCCGTTCAGGAGCTACCACCATGCGCATCACCCGCACCCTCCTCGCCGCCCTGTCCCTCGCGCTCCTCGCCGCCTGCGCCAGCGACCCGGTCGCACCGGCTACTCCGAACAATCACGCGCTCCGGGACGGGGCTGAGTTTGGCGGCTCCGGCAACTTCGTGGCTCCGTGCGGCACCGGTTTCTGTGGTTCAGGGAATTACGCCTCGACCGCGTCGGATTCGACGATGGTGACCCGCGGCACCGGATGGGGTGGTTCCGGCAACTAAACGGTCACCGATAGGCAGGGGTGTGTGCGGGACCTTTAGGAGCATCGTCCCGCCGCACCCGCATTGCATTGGTCAATTGCGATGCCAGTTCAACGGAGTCTCCGCTATTTCCTGCGGGTTGTTGATGTTGGCGGTCTTTAAAGGTACTGCGAACGACTTCATCTACGATCACGCCCTTCGTTACTGCATTCAGAATAGATTCAGCTACGATCATCATTTCTCCTTCCTTACGCTCCCGAGCGACGGCAACTGCTTCCACAGCTGCAATCTGAGCCCGATCCCAGGCCTCCATGTTTCCAGCACCGTACGCGAGCTGAATCAGTGCTGCCGCATGTCCATCTCGTAAGGGTTGCTGGCGCATCATGGACCACGATTCGATCCACATCGCCTCGAACACCTCGTTCCACCCCGCACCGGCAGCGGCTCTGGCTAGATTGGCAAGAAGTAGCAGGCGATCGGATGGTTTCCAGATATATTCCAGCAAGGCATTCAAGACATGCGCAGCATCTTCAAAATGGCCGTACCGATCCATCCAGTGCCATGCGACATCGCGTGCGAGTGTATAGACCCGCGTGTGTCCGGGTCCATAAGCGAGTAGTGCATGTCGGGTATACTCCGAGCCGCGCTTCATTTCCCCGAAGTCGAAACTGATCCCTGCAAGGTCGTACAGCGCGTCGCCCTCCAACGTCCTCAGGTCGTGCCGCTTCGCGACGCGGCGGGTCAGCTCGTGCAGTCGCATCGCCAGCGGCAGGTTCCCCCGCTGCCGGTGCAGGTTGCCGAGCCCGGACGTGCACAGCGCCACCACCTCCCAGCGCCCCGCCCCGCGCGCCACCCAGCCGGCCCACTTCAGCCACCCCTCGGCCGCGTCGTACATGGCGAGCTTCCGCGCCATCCGGCCGATGTTGTAGGCGTAGTGCGGGTTGTCCGGGTCCGCGTCCTCCGCCGCCTGGAAGAACGAGAGCGCCGTGCGCCCCGCCGCGGCCTCCTCGGCCCAGAGCCCGACGTGCATGCACGCCAGCCCCACCGCCTCGGCCGTGTGCACGTCCGGCTCCGGCTCGCGCAGCAGCCGGTCGAGCGGCGGGAGGGTGGCCGCCAGCTCCGGGACGATCCCCTCCAGCTTCCACCCCTCGTCGCGCAGCGTCGGCTCGTCGGGCGCGGAGATCGCCTCGATCCAGGAGCG
Organism: Gemmatimonadota bacterium; assembly: GCA_019240375.1. Taxonomy (GTDB): domain Bacteria; phylum Gemmatimonadota; class Gemmatimonadetes; order Longimicrobiales; family Longimicrobiaceae; genus JAFAYN01. The sequence goes on along the minus strand of JAFAYN010000187.1, from coordinate 3,130 downwards.
CACGTCGCGCAGCACCTGCCAGAGCACCAGCCCCGCCTCGTCCAGCCCGACGTCCGAAAGCTCCTTCACCACGTACGCGTACGGGACCCGCTCGTCCGGGTCGATCACGATGGGGCCGGGGTAGTTGGGCTGGCACATGGAGTGATGGGGCAAGGAGTGGGCGATTGGGATCTGTTCGCTCCCGACACGATAATATGGACAAAGTAGTCACGCCAGGGGGATCGTTCCGGCGCCCGGAGCGGCAGACACCTTGCGGGGGCGGAGGGGCGGTTTCCACCCTCACCCGCGAAAGTGGAGTCCCGTGCGACCCACCCTCCCCGCTCTCACCGTGCCGGTCCTGCTCGCCCTGGCCGCGGCGCCTGTGGCCTCGCCGGCGCAGGAGTGTGCCACGCACCCGGCGCCCATCCCCGCCCCGCCCGTGGCGCGCGTGGCCCCGCGCACCGACACGCTCTTCGGCCACGCGCGGACGGACGAGTACGCCTGGATGCGCGTGGAGGGGAGCCCGGAGCTGCTCGCCCACCTCCGGGCCGAGAACCGCTACGCCGACGCCTGGATGGCGGCCGGCGCGTGCGCGCTGCGCGACAGCATCCTCCGGGAGCTGACGGAGCGCGCCGCCCGCCCCGCCCCCTCCGTCCCGCGGCGCGTGGGACCGTACCTGTACTACGAGCGGACCGGGCCCGGCACGCGGTATCCCGTGTACGCGCGGCGGCGGGTGAGCATGCGGGGCGCGGAGGAGGTGTACCTGGACCTGGACGAGCGGGCGCGGGGGCACCGCTACTACGCCGCGGCCTACGTGAAGGTGGACCCCGGGCACCGCCTGGTCGCCTTCGCCGAGGACACCACCGGCGCGGAGTGGTATACCCTGCGCTTCCGCGACCTCGCCACCGGGCGCCTCCTCCCCGAGCGGATCGACAGCGTGTGGGACTCCGGCGAGTGGGCCGCCGACGGCGCCACCTTTTTGTACACCCGCGCCGACGCCACCCACCGCGCCGACCGCGTGTTCCGCCACCGGGCCGGTACCGACCCCGCGGGCGACGTGCAGGTGCTGCGCGAGGACGATCCCCGCTTCCGGCTGCAGGTGTACCGCACCCGCGACGGGCGCTACCTGGTCACCCGCGCCTACAGCGTCACCACCGCCGAGGCGCGCGTGGTCCCCGCCGACCGGCCGGACGCCCCGCTCCGGCTGGTCGCGCCACGGGGCACCGGCGGGCGCTACCACGTGGAGCACCGCGGCGACCGCTTCGTCATCTACACCGACGCGGACGGCGCCTTCAACTACAAGCTGGTCCAGGCGCCGGACTCCGCCCCCGGAAAGGAGCACTGGCACGACCTGGTCCCCCACCGCGACTCGGTGCTGGTGGCCGACTACCGCATCTTCCGCGACCACCTGGTGCTGTTCGAGCGGCGGGACGCGCTACGCCCCATCCGCGTCCTCGACCTGCGCACCGGCGCCGCGCGCGAGGTCGCCTTCCCCGAATCCGTCTACACCGCCTACCGGGGCGACTCGCCGGAGTTCGACACGGACACGCTGCGCTTCGTGTACGCCTCGCCGCTCACCCCCACCTCCGTGTACGACTACGACATGCGCACCGGCGGACGGGTGCTCCGCGCGCGGGCGGAGGTGCCGGGGTTCGATCCCAAGCGCTACGCCACGGAGCGCACCTGGGCCCGCGCCCCGGACGGCGCCCGCGTCCCGGTCACCCTGGTGTACCGCGCGCCGCTGGCGCGGGACGGCCGCCGCCCGCTCCTGCTCACCGGCTACGGCGCCTACGCCATCAGCCAGGACGCTGGCTTCGACGCGCACATCCTCCCCCTGCTCGACCGCGGTGTGGTCTACGCCATCGCCCACGTGCGCGGTGGGCAGGAGATGGGGAGGCTCTGGTTCGAGGGGGGGAGGCTGGCGAACAAGCGGAACACCTTCACCGACTTCGCCGCCGCGGCCGAGCACCTGGTGCGGGAGGGGTACACCTCGCCCGCGCGCCTGGCGATGCGGGGCGGGAGCGCGGGCGGGACGCTGGTGGGAGCGGTGATGAACCTGCGCCCGGGGCTGTTCCGCGCGGCCGTGGCGGAGGCCCCGTTCGTGGACGTGCTCGACGCGCTGCTCGACCCGTCGCGCTTCCTGACCACGGAGGAGTGGGAGTACTGGGGCGATCCGCGCGTCCCGGAGCAGTACGCCTGGCTGGCCGCCTACTCCCCGTACGACAACGTGCGGCGGCAGCCGTACCCGGCGCTGCTGGCGACCGCCTCGCTCAACGACCCCCGCGCCCTGGTGGAGGGCCCGGCGCGCTGGGTGGCCCGCCTGCGCGCCCGGGGGACCGGCCCCGGCCCGGTCCTCTTCCGCACCGACCTGGAGGCGGGGCACCACGGCGCGTCGAGCCTGTCCCGCGCGCTCAAGGACGAGGCGTTCGTGCAGGCCTTCCTCCTGGCGCAGCTTCGCACTCCCTGATCCGCGGCAGCCTTATTGCGACACGGCCCGGAACAGGCGTATCCTACCCGACACACTCGTCAGGACCGTCTGCGGACCGACCCCGGGGTGCCGAGGGAGGCATCCCGGCCGGAGAGTTTGTTCGCACGTGGAACTATCTACGGGAGCGGCCTCGGGCGGCCCTCCCGGTCACGGGCACGGCTCGCGGAACACGCCGCGGCGCGCGTCCCCGGCTCATCCCCATCGCTGGAGGCTACATGCGCGGGCACCACCTCATCCTCGCGGGACTGTCGGTCGGCATCATGGGCTGCACGCAGGACGCTCCCGTCGCGCCCCGGAGCGCCGCCCCGGCGGAGACCATCCTCGCCACGTACACCGTCGGCACCGTCACGGCGCTGCAGAACGCGCTCAAGAACGCGCAGCCCGGCGACGAGATCGTCGTCCTCCCCGGCACCTACACGGGGGTCAAGAGCACCAGCGGCTACTCCAACGCGTACTTCTTCTCCGGGCAGAACGGCACCTCCACCGACAAGATCATCCTCCGCAGCCAGGACCCCGCGAACCCCGCGGTCCTCCAGGGCTCCAGCACCTCGTCCGGGTACGTGTTCTACCTGACCGGTGACAACTGGGAGGTGCGCGACCTCAAGTTCGCCACCGGCTCCAAGGGGATCATGCTGGACAACGCCAACCACAACCTGCTGTACG